>CALZGZ010000120.1 GCA_945787105.1 uncultured Gammaproteobacteria bacterium | reverse complement strand
GCTGAGCCTATCTTTGTTGCCAAATCGCTAATAAAACTCCGCACCCGGTGATGATTTATGCCCGTTCAAAAGTCCGATCTCTCTAATCTCGCGTCCCAAGGTTTTAACCGCGTTCCACTGATGCGGGAGGTGTTGGCTGACCTCGATACGCCGGTCAGCACCTACCTCAAGCTGGCTAATGGCCCCTACTCATACTTGCTCGAGTCCGTTCATGGCGGCGAGAAATGGGGCCGCTACTCCATTATCGGTTTGCCGTGCCGGACCGTGTTACGGGTGTGGGGCAACGAGCTGCAGGTGATGCATGAAAATGAGGTCACCGAGCAGGAAACGGTCGATGATCCATTAGCGGCGGTGGGTGAGTTTCAGCAGCGTTACCAGGTGCCGGAGATCGAGGGCTTGCCCCGCTTTACCGGTGGTGTGGTGGGTTATTTCGGCTACGACACCGTGCGTTACATCGAAACCCATCTTGGCCCCGCTCATAAGCCGGACCCCGTTCAAGCCCCCGACATCATGCTCATGGTCTCTGAAGATGTCCTGGTGTTCGATAATCTAACCGGAAGACTGCATGTGATAACTCATATCGATCCGGCCGATTCCGGGGGCTGGAAAAAAGGGAACCAGCGTCTGGACGAACTTATAGCGGATCTTCGCGAGATTCCGCCATTAGTATCCCAGGATCACAGTCCAATACGGGTCGAGGAAACGGATTTTGAATCCGAGTTCACGCAAGCGGATTTTGAGGAAGCGGTGGAGCGATCCCGCGAGTACATCCGTAACGGGGATATCATGCAGGTCGTGTTGTCGCAGCGCTTATCGATTCCCTTCCACGCCGAACCCATCAACATGTACCGGGCACTGCGTACCATCAATCCATCCCCGTATATGTATTTCCTGGATATGGACGATTTTCAGATTGTGGGTTCCTCGCCGGAGATCTTGGTGCGTTTGGAGGAGGGTGTGGTGACCGTGCGCCCGATCGCCGGCACCCGTCGACGCGGGAGCGACATGGATGACGATATGCGCCTGGAGCGCGAGTTGATGGCGGATCCCAAAGAGCTGGCCGAGCACTTGATGCTGGTTGACCTTGGCCGCAATGATGTTGGAAGGGTGGCGACGATAGGTTCGGTTTGCCTTACTGAAAAAATGATGGTCGAACGTTATTCTCACGTCATGCACATCGTGTCCAACGTGCAAGGTGAATTGGCTGACGGGCTTGACGCCATCGATGTGCTGCGCGCCACGTTTCCCGCGGGCACAGTGACCGGCGCACCCAAGGTTAGGGCAATGGAAATCATCGACGAATTGGAACCCGATAAACGTGGGATCTATTCCGGAGCGGTGGGCTATATTGGCTGGAACGGCAACATGGACACTGCCATTGCGATACGAACCGCAGTGATACGTGATGACGTTTTATATATCCAAGCCGGCGCCGGCATCGTTGCCGATTCGGTACCTAGCCTCGAGTGGATGGAAACCATGAACAAGGGACGCGCGATCTTTCAGGCGGTGACGATAGCCAGTGCCGGTCTCGATCATGGCCTCGCCTGAATTGAATTATGCAAGCGGTACTAAAAAAGACCATCAATGATCCAAGGTTCGCGCGAACTGTGGTTGGCGACATAAACTTGTCCATTGCCGCAGCGCTCGATAACCTCGAGGCCGCCAAGACGGAGCACAAGATTCGGGTAACACCGGTGGCGACGGAGGTAATTGCCTTGGAAATACAGGCGGTCAGGAAAGCGTTGACAAGATTGGAGGCGCGCGTCGACGAGGATGGTTCGTAAGGGTGAATTATGTCATTACTGATGATAGACAACTATGACTCGTTTACCTATAACCTGGTCCAATACCTGGGTGAACTCGGTGAGGATGTTGAGGTATATCGCAACGATCAGATCACCGTCGCGGAAATCGCACAGATGCAACCGGACTACATCGTCATATCCCCTGGGCCGTGTACCCCAAATGAAGCGGGCATATCGGTGGAGGTGATTAACCAGTTGAGTGGTAGCATTCCAATCCTTGGTGTCTGTCTCGGTCATCAAAGCATCGGCCAGGCCTTTGGCGGCGTCATTGTGCACGCTAAGGAACTCATGCACGGCAAGACCTCCCTGATTCATCATCATGGTCAAGGCGTGTTTCGTGGTCTCGAGAGCCCGTTCCCGGCGACGCGATATCACTCATTGGTTGTGGAGCGCGAGACTCTGCCGCAGTGTCTGCAAATCACTGCCTGGACCGACGACGGCGAGATCATGGGACTCAAGCACGAATCGCTGTATGTAGAAGGCGTGCAGTTTCACCCGGAGTCGATCCTTACTCAACATGGCCATGATTTGTTACGTAATTTCCTGGAAATTTAAAAGTACAAACCATGAACACGAGGATGATGGTGAATTTGCAGTTTGCGCCTTACACGGTGTAGCTGTATCCAAGCAGTGACGTTAATATGTTGTACTTTATGCGTTAAATTTTACACTTAAACTTTTCACTCCGATGATGAACATCCAGCAAGCTATTAACGCGGTTGTCGAGAGACGCGATCTATCGCGTCAGGAAATGCACTCGGTTATGCAGTCAATCATGACCGGTGAGACGACCCCTGCGCAAATCGGTGGTTTCCTGATCGGTCTGCGCATGAAGGGTGAAACCACAGATGAGATAACGGCGGCTGCCGAAGTGATGCGGTCTTTGGCGTCCAAGGTGACGGTGTCGGCACCGCACCTCGTGGACACTTGTGGGACCGGTGGCGATGCGCGCAACACATTCAACATTTCCACCGCTGCGGCATTCGTGGCCGCCGCTGCCGGTGCCCATGTCGCTAAGCACGGTAATCGTTCGGTATCGAGCAAGTCCGGCAGTGCGGATTTGTTGGCGGCGGCTGGTGCCAACTTGGAACTCGATGCGGATCAGGTAGCGCAATGTATCGAACAAATCGGCATCGGGTTTATGTTCGCACCGCTGCATCATGGGGCGATGAAGTATGCCATTGGTCCGCGGCGAGAGATGGGTGTACGCACCGTGTTCAACGTGCTTGGTCCGCTCACCAATCCTGCCGGGGCGCCGAATCAGGTGTTGGGGGTGTTTGATATGGCCTTGCTCACGCCTATAGCGGAAGTGCTGCGCCAACTCGGTAGCCGGCACGTGTTGGTGGTGCACTCAGAAGATGGTATGGATGAGATCAGCGTCGGCGCGCCAACGCAAGTGGCGGAACTGAAAGATGGTTCCATCGATGTCTACATGATTCGCCCGCAAGACTTCGGTCTTGAAGGTGGAGGCATAGAACGGTTAACGGTGGCAACCGCGGACGATAGTCTACACATGATTCGTAGTGTGCTGGACAATGATCCGGGGCCGGCACGGGACATCGTTGCGTTGAATGCCGGGGCGGCGATATACGCTTCGGGTATCGCCGCAGATCTTCAGTCGGGTGTGAACAAGGCGTTGCGGGCGATCGCGGACGGGTCGGCACGGCAAAAATTCGAACAATTCGTCGAATTTACCAACCGGTGAGGTATGTCCGGCCAGATCGATATTCTCGCTAAGATCGTACGCCATAAGGCGCAAGAGATCACCCAGCGCGCGCAGGCTCAACCGTTGCGGGATTTGCGTGCACAGGTGAAGGACACGCCTCACCCGCGCGGTTTTCTGGAGGCGGTGGCAACCCGCGTTAAGGCAAAACAACCCGCGATCATTGCTGAGATTAAAAAGGCCTCCCCCAGTCAGGGCGTGATTCGTGAAAATTTTGATCCGGTGGCGATTGCCAAGAGTTATGCCGAGTCGGGTGCGACCTGTCTATCCGTGTTGACAGACAACATGTTTTTTCATGGAGTAGACGAGCACCTTTATCAAGCCAAACAAGCCTGTGCGCTTCCGGTGTTGCGTAAGGATTTTACCATCGACACCTATCAGGTATGGGAAGCGCGGGTTATCGGTGCCGATTGCATATTATTAATCGTTGCCGCAATCGGCGACGCGCAACTCATGGAGTTGTCGGCCTTGGCTTTGGAACTGGGCATGGATGTGTTGGTGGAAGTGCATGACGAGCACGAACTGGGGCGGGCGCTGGATCTGCGATTACCATTGATTGGGATCAACAACCGTGACCTGCGAACCTTTGAAACCCGGCTTACGACCACGCTCGATATGCTTGCACACATCCCCGACGATCGTATCGTGATCACCGAAAGTGGTATTCGCAAGCCCGATGACGTTGGGCTTATGTACGCGCACGGTGTATACGGGTTCTTGGTCGGTGAAGCGTTTATGCGCGCCGCGGAGCCCGGCGCCAGGCTGGCGGAACTTTTCAAGCTTCCGATGGCTGGCCCGCATATTGCCCCAAGGCGGCGATAAGAGGAGTTAACAGTTTGTTTGAGATAACGAATTTGACCTATGCGCGGCGTTCAGCCGCCCGATCCCGTCGCCACCATCCGGGATCCTTCGTGCAATATACGGGCTAGAACTTACGGAGATAGCGGATGAAAGCGACAATCGATCTTATAGACGGCGTCAACTTTGAGGGCACCTCAGACAGCGGTCATAAAATAAGCATAGACGGACCGCCGGAATACGGCGGTCGTAATCTGGGAGCTCGGCCCATGGAGTTGGTATTGCTCGGCATGGGGGCGTGCACAGCGTTTGACGTCGTGCACATCCTGCGTAAATCCCGCCACCAGGTCACCGGTTGCCGAGTGGAGCTGGAAGCCGATCGAGCCGACCAGCTGCCCAAGGTGTTTACCCATATACGGGTCCACTACCGTATCAGCGGCAAGAACCTGCAAGAGAAAGCAGTAAAACGGGCGGTGGAACTGTCGGCGGAAAAATATTGTTCAGCGTCAATTATGTTGGGTAAGACCGCGAAGATTAGCCACAACTACGAAATCGTGACGCCAGAATAGAAACCGGCCGTATAACCACTTCCGCATTAGATGGCAGCCCCCGATCACGAGTTCGAACGCCTGCGAGATAGCTATTATCGAGCCTGGTTCCGGTATCACCCGGAAGCGGCGGTGGACGTGGGTGTCCAAGTTCACGCGGGCCACCTCACACCTTATGCTGATGACGACATCGGCGCGCTTATTGCTCTCAACGAGAAACTCCTCGACAGTCTGGAGGAGTTGGACCATTCCGGACTCGACCCTGATCATCAAATTGACGCGCAGATCATGGTCGGTGCGGCGGTTCTTGAAATCGAGGCACTGTCGGAACATGACTGGCGCCACCGCGATCCACAGCGTTACCTGCCCCTGAATGCAATCTACCAACTGACTATTCGCGATATCGATGATTTCGCATCGGCGCTGCTAAGCCGTATAAAGGCTATCCCCGCTTATCTGCGCGATGCGCGGCAATACCTGAGTGAAGCACCGGAGCAGATACCCTCGTTATGGCTCGAGTCAGCAGTGGTTGCTGCGGAGTCGGGCATGAATTACCTGCGCGGACTGGCTGAAAATCCTAAGGTATCGGACGTCGGCAAGCGGCATCGGGAACTCAACGAGCTGATTAATCGGGCGATTGAAGCGTTATACGACTATGCAAGGTACTTACAAAAGGAACTGGGACCGAGGGCCGGCGGTGATTTCGCCTGCGGACGCAAGCGGTTCGAGATGTTACTCGAATTAAGACATTTCTTAGACGTCGATGCAGGTCAGTTGCACGCTCTGGGCGCGGAATTATTCGAACACACGAGCCGCGATCTCAAGAGAGTCTGTATGGAACTGAGCGGTGATGATGATGTGCAGATCCTGATGGCCAAGATTCAGGCGGACCACCCGACGTCGCACACGCTGATCAATAGTTATCGTGAGCAAATGAACGCCACCCGGGAGTTCCTGACGCGCAATGATCTGGTCACGCTTCCTGAGCGAGAGGCGCTTACGGTGGTCGAAACACCGCTGTTTCTGCGCCACGAGATTCCATTTGCCGCTTATATGGAACCTGCGCCAGACGATGTCAATCAACACGGTTACTATTACGTTACCCCCGCGGATCAGCCCAAGACCTTGGCGGAGCACAATTACGTTGGGTTGATGTCGACCTGCGCGCATGAAGCTTATCCCGGACATCATTTGCAGTTCGTCACCGCCAACTTCAATCCGGTGGCGCGCACATTTCCTCGATTACTCAATGCCTCGGCCACGATGTATGAAGGCTGGGCTTTGTATTGCGAGCAAATGATGCGAGAGCAAGGATTTCTTGATAAACCCGAACACGAGTTTATTTTGTTAAAGGATCGGCTGTGGCGAGCGATGCGAATTATGATTGACGTCGAGATTCACACGCGGGGCGCAAAGCTCGCGGACGCCAGTGAGCGCATGCAGCGGCAACTCGGATTTCATGCCTCGCAGGCGATGGCGGACTTGACCTGGTACAGCCGGTCTCCGACGGTACCCCTGGGCTATGCCACCGGATGGTCTTTGATAAACGCGGCGCGTGATCGTTGTCGCGTGGAAAACCCAGGTTTTAACCTGCGTACTTTTCACGATCAGCTGCTTTCCGGCGGATCCATAGCTTTGTCATTGGTACTCAGGCGGGTGTTTGGCGCCGACATCGAGCAACGAGCCCGTGAGATGGTGTTCAACCGCAGCTGCCAGGCGTAGATTTAGATTTCCGGTTTTTCTTTGGGTATCACCCGCATGACTTCCGTGAGCGTGGTTACGCCGGCACTTATCTTTTTCGCTCCGCTGATCCGTAATGGCTGCATGCCATCTTTGAGCGCCTGTTCGCGGATGGCGGCAATATCCGCGGACGATATCACCCGCTTTCGCAGCATCGGCGTCATGCGCAAGATTTCGAACAGTCCGATGCGGCCGAAATATCCCGTATTCCGGCACTCCAGGCATCCCTTGAGGCCGTATGCCGGTATCGGTAGCAACAAGTCCCAGGGGGCGACCAACACCTGCCAAGCGTCCTCTGCAAGCGGCATTTCGGTTTTACAGTGCGAACAGAGGGTGCGCACCAGGCGTTGTGCTACCACTCCCAATAACGTGGCATTGATCAAATATGCCGGCACGCCGATCTCGAGCAAACGGGTTATCGCGGAAGGTGCGTCGTTCGTATGCAGGGTGGAAAATACCAGGTGGCCCGTCAGTGCGGCCTGAACGGCCATCTCCGCGGTTTGTAGATCACGTATCTCACCAATCATGATGATATCTGGGTCCTGGCGAAGTAACGCACGCACACCGGCTGCAAAATTGAGGTCGATACTGGGCTGAGCTTGTATCTGGTTGAAAGTCGGCTCCACCATTTCAATGGGGTCTTCAATGGTGCACACATTGACATCCGGGGTGGCCAGCTGCTTGAGCGTGGAATATAAGCTGGTGGTCTTACCGGATCCGGTGGGACCGGTGACGAGAATAATGCCATGCGGCTGCTGTACCAGGCTTCCCCAGATGTCCAACTCTTGGCTGGATAATCCCAGGTCCTCGAAGCTACGCCGCATCACCGCCGGATCGAAGATGCGCAGAACCATCTTTTCGCCAAGAGCGGTTGGGACCGTCGACAACCGCAACTCTATCTCGCTGCCTTCCGGCGTTTTAGTTTTCAACCGCCCGTCCAAGGGTCGGCGCTTTTCCGCAATGTCCATTCTGCCCAAGGTCTTGATGCGTCCAATAATGGCATTCATCACATTAGGCGGCACTTGATACACTGAATGTAAAACGCCGTCGATGCGAAACCGGATTTCCCCTTGATCACGTCGTGGCTCTAAATGGATATCGCTGGCGCGTTGTTCGAACGCGTATTGCAACAACCAGTCGACAATGTGAACGACATGGTGATCTTCGGCATCGAGTTGACCCAGGCGGCCGAGCTCGATGAGTTGTTCCAGATTTTGGATGATCTGTCGTCCCGACTCATCCCCTTCACGTGTGGCCCGCTTGATGGATCGGGCGATGTCATAAAATTCGTCCAGGTAGCGTACAATGTCCAATGGATTGGACAGTACCAACGACACATTCTTACGCAGCAATTGACTGATTTCGTCTTTCCAGTCGACTTTGAAGGGGTCGGCGCAGGCGATAACCACTGTATCGCGGGAGACCTGAATGGGCAGGATATTTCTTTTCGCGGCGTACGCGTAGGAAATCAAATGCGCGACCTTGCGCACGTCGACCTTCAACGGGTCAATACGTTCGTAGGGCATGCCGATCCGCTTTGCCAACCAGGCCACGAGATGCTCCAACAACAGAATCTTGCCGGGACTTCGCGCATCCGCCGGCTGCAATGTCGCGATGATGACTAGCGGATGGTTGGTGGAATCGGCTTTCATTCGGCTGTTCGTGTACACCCGTTTGGCCTCCTCCGGCGAAATCATGGCGTCCGCCACCAGATCTTCGAGTAGGCCACGAACCGACAAGGTGTCGTCGATGTCCTTGGATTTAACAGGAGAGGTCGTAACCAAGCTGTGTTACCTTCGGTAAGATGATTCTCGGACTGTTATGCTGATAGTAGATCACGGTCACGTCTTGATCCAGGGCTGGGGTAAACTCCCGGGGAAAGAAGCCTGTTTGAAATTAGCGCCGCGCTTTGTAATATAAAAAGCATAGATGAGCCGGAAAAGGCGACACAAAACAATTAGCATAGAAAACTAAGAATGGCTTGGGTGCTGTTGATTATCGCTGCGGCTCTCACCGTGGCGACACTGGTAATTGTGCTTGGACTGCGTTGGTCGATCTTGCTGATCTTGGCGGTGGTCTTGGTATCAATTGTCGGTTTAATTTGGTATGCGGAAGTCGGCGTCGAAGAAAAATCCGATTTGATACCGGTGGCGGCGGTGCAACTCATAAATACTAAGATGACGCCGGCTTATGGTGGTAGCTACGAACTCAAAGCGCGGGTCAAGAATACCGCGCCCGACCGCACTCTTACTCGCTTTGCGCTGACCGTCATTGCCTCCGACTGCGCCGCTACCGAGGGTTCGGTTCAATGTGAAGTTATCGGTCAGCAATCCAAACAGATCCATATCGTGATACCGCCACTGCAGGCGCGGGATATCACCGACCAATTTGTGTTCGCCAACATGCGTCCCAAGGGCAATCTGAATTGGGATTACCGTGTCGACCATACCCGGGGGAAATGATTCATTTTATCGGTGTCTCACGTTTGCGCGTGATGCCACTTTCGCTCACCTGCGATACACCTTCAGCATGATCGATGACCGTGCGCAGTGCTATAGACATAGGAACGGTTCATCGATCGTGTGGTCTGTTATGTTGCGGAATCGATTGATTAAGGGTTCCCCGACCATTCCGATTCGAGGCCTGATTCGATGCCAAGATTTGTGATTATGGGGTCAGCTTGCGGCACTGGCGTCGTCCTGTGGATGATGCTCGGTTCCGCGTTGGCGGGTTGGGAGGAACTGGCAGCTATGCCAACGCCCCGCTCGGAGATGGCCGCGGCCTACTGGCAGGGAAAGATCTACGTGCCCGGCGGGCTCGGCGGAATGCGCACGTTTGAGGCCTATGATATCGCCACCGATAGTTGGCAAGGGTTGGCGCCGCTACCCGCGGGTCGACACCACTTGATGGTGGCGGCCCACGGCGGAAGAATCTTCGTATTTAGCGGCGCCGACGATAATTGGCGTGCTACCAATACCGCGTGGGCGTACGACCCCAACACCGATAAATGGGCAATCCTTGCATCGATGCCGGAGCCGCGTTACGCGGGCACCGCGGTTCCCTTGGGCGGCTATATCTTCGCAGTCGGCGGCGACGGCCCGTCGGGCCGTTTGCTGCGATACGATCCGGTCGATGACGAATGGACGGCGCTGGCCGCCACGTTGGCGCGTGTCGATGCGTTGCGGCGGGGCCTGCCTCACCACCGCATGTTTACCGTCAGGGCAAGAGTTTTCGCGCTGCTCAGCTGAGTATCCACGGGCAAGTATGCTAGGGTGCGCGCTATGCTTACCAAGCTGTTGTTTACTGCACTCGTCGTTGCCGGGGTGTATGCGCTATACCGGTTTCGGAGCCGGACTGGGCCGCAGCCCGCGAAACCAGACAACCATGCGGATAACCGCTTTGGACGACTGGTCAGTTATGGCTTTGCCGGCGTACTCATTTTGATCTCCGCCGTGGCCTACTATTTCCACTGGCAGTCACAGCGGCAAGTGGTGTCGGTCCGGGTGATCGACAGTGGCACCGGAAACCTTGCCACTTATCAGGTCTTTCGCCACTCGATCGAGGGTAGACACCTGCGAACCGTCGATGGGCGGCGCGTGATGTTGGGTGCCAGGGAACGGCTGGAAGTACTGGACAACGAATAAAGCGCGTTGCGTTGACCGATGTGTGTTGTCAGTGGCGCAAGTTCGCTATAGGATATTTGCGCTAAGGATTCCGGACCGATGACCACTAAGACCAAAGAGGTACCGTTAAATCTTGAGCCTCGTTCGAGGCGATTCGCGGCCAATTCACGTCCCGCCTTCGGGATAGAGAAATGGCTGTTGCGCAGATTATTAAAGGCAATGCGCGATCCGCCGCTGACCTTGAGACTATGGAGTGGCGAACAGATACATGGTTCCTCACAGCCCTCCGAGGTGACCCTGCACATCAAGGAACCCCAAGCTTTGTGGGGGATCTTGGCCAATCCGGATCTGTATTTCGGCGATGCTTACAGTGACGGCACTATCGAGGTGGACGGTGATCTGTTGCGCATGATCGAACTGGCCACCCTCCACCGGCCACAGCTGGTCGGCGAGACCGGTCCACTGGGACTGTCAATAAGGCTGTTGGCCCCTACCCCGCGCACCAATAACCTGAAGGCGTCGCGGCACAACATTCACCATCACTATGACCTGGGTAACGATTTTTACCGGTTGTGGTTGGACCACCAATATATGCAGTATACCTGCGCCTATTTTCCCGATCCGGCCATGATCCTGGAGGATGCTCAAGTAGCAAAGATGGAACACGTATGCCGGAAGTTGCAGCTCAAACCGGGTGACACGGTTGTCGAGGCAGGCTGTGGCTGGGGCGGCTTGGCGCACTATATGGCGGAGCGTTACGGGGTAACGGTGCGGGCCTACAACATTTCCCACGAGCAGGTCAGCTTTGCGATCGAAAAGGCCAAACTGTCCGGTTTGCAAGGAAAGGTCGAGTATATCGAGGAGGACTATCGCAATATCACCGGTGAATACGACGTTTTTGTTTCCGTCGGCATGTTGGAACATGTGGGAAGACGAAACTATAGGGCCCTCGGCGGCGTAATTGACCGCTGCCTCAAATCCCACGGCCGCGGGCTGATCCACTCCATTGGGCGCAACGCGCCACGGCTAATGAACCGTTGGATCGAAAAGAGAATTTTTCCAGGTGCGTATCCACCGGCCCTGAGCGAGATGATGAGCATTTTCGAGCCTTATGATTTGTCGATTCTCGATATTGAAAACCTGCGTCTGCACTACGCTAAGACACTTGAGCACTGGTTGCAGCGTTTCGAAGAGCATCGCGTGGGCATATCCGAGGAGTTCGATGAACGCTTCGTCCGTGCATGGCGCCTGTATCTAACCGGATCTATCTGCGCATTCAAGCTCGGTGACCTGCAATTGTTTCAACTGCTGTTCAGTCGTGGCGACGATAATCGCCTACCGTGGTCGAGAAAGTATATCTATGGCGCCGACTGAATAACCGATCGCAGTGCGACAAAAAACTACTACCATCCACCGCGCGAGAGCCACTGTTCGACCTGCGGTAGACGATCGGCGCCCCAGAATGCCTCGTCATCGATGATGATGAATGGCGATCCGAAGATACCCCGCTCCAATGCGCGATCGTTCTCCTCGCGGAACCGGTCTTTGATCGACTGTGATTGCACTGCCGCGATCCATTGATCGCGATCCACCCGTAACGATGTTGCCAATTCCGCCAGTTCTTCCTTGCTGGTGATGTCCAGATTCTTGGCGAAGTATGCGTGGTAAACCCGTTTTGCGAAGGATCTGGCAAGCTCGGCATCCTGCTCTTCCAACCAGTAAAAACCACGGCTCGCGGTGATTGCGGCGATCGGGAATCGATCGGGAAGCGTGAAGGGTATCTCTAGTAACCGCGCAAAGCGTTCAATGTCATGCGCCATGTATTCTCTGACCAATGGCACTTCGAGCAAGGGCTTGCGGCCCGTGAGTTTGAACGAAGCGCCGACCAGAAACGGTCGCCATACCACGGTACGGTCAAAGCGGTTGGCCAATGCATCGATTTGCGTGCTGGCGATGTAACCATAAGGTGACGAAAAGTCGAAATAGAATTCAATGGTATTGTTCATGCACTGGTCTCTGGATTTAGTCAGTACCGCCGTGACTGGGTTAAACTAACGCATCACAGAAGATACGCTCGCATGCGACGATTATACACAGCCAGCAATCTACCCGAAGCGTACTTGCTGTTGCATATGCTGGAAACCGAGGGGATAGCAGCGCAGGTATTCAACGAAAATGCGCAAGGTGGTGTCGGCGAGTTACCGTTCACCCACACCTACCCCGAACTTTGGGTGGAGGATTATGATGTGGAGCGCGCCCGTGGGATCGTTGAGCGGTTTGAGCAGCCCCAAGGGCCACTGAAATCGTTTACATGCGCGCACTGTGGCGAGCAGAATCCCGAAACATTTGATTTATGCTGGAGTTGTGGTGCATTACGGCCATAGCGAGATGGCGAGTTAATTTGTGCCCACTGACTCATGCCCATAGCCAAGAAACGCACCGCGTCGAGCAAGAGAACAAGCAAAACCACCAAACGACGTCGAGGACGCCGTAAAAGCGCTTCCCGCCGGCGCCGGCCGGGTGCGGGTTATGTGATCTCGCGTCTTGGTATTGCGCTGGCGGTGATGTGTCTTGCCTATATCGTTTACCTCGATATCACCATCCGCAATCGTTTCGAGGGTCAACGCTGGCCGATCCCGGCTCATGTCTACACGCGCCCGTTAGAGCTGTACCAGGGACTACGCCTCAGTCGCGAACGCTTTATCGAAGAGCTGCAGGAATTGGGATACCGCCGTGTTGAGAACGCCCAGCAGCAGGGAAGCTATGCGATGGGAAACAACGTCATACAAGTGATGGCGCGGCCGTTTGTTTTCTGGGATGGTGCCCGGCCGGAGCTGCCGTTTGAAGTTCAGTTTCGCGGCGGTAGAGTGGATCGTTTGACTGGTGACGGTGGACCCATTGACCTGTTGCGTCTCGAGCCGCGTTTATTTGGCAGTGTGTCTTCGCTAGATCACGAAGACCGAACCCTAGTGCAACTCGATCAGGTTCCACCGGAATTGATTCATGCCCTGCTGACCGTCGAGGACCGGGATTTTTACCGTCATATTGGAATAGATCCCAGAGGACTTGCTCGTGCGTTGTGGGCCAACCTTAGCGCCGGGCGCGTCGTCCAGGGAGGCAGCACGCTCACCCAACAACTGGTCAAGAATTTTTACCTCACCGCTGAGCGGACATTCACGCGCAAACTGAATGAAATGCTGATGGCGGTGTTGCTGGAAATCCATTATGAAAAAAACGAGATCCTGGAGGCCTATCTAAACGAAGTCTACTTGGGCCAGGTCGGCAGCCGTGCGATCCATGGTTTTGGTCTTGGCAGTTTGTTTTATTTCGGACGCCCGTTACGCGAACTTAAGCTTCCCGAGATCGCGCTGTTGGTGAGCCTGGTGCGGGGGCCCTCACACTATAATCCTTATCGCCGCCCCGAGCGTAGCCGCGAGCGGCGCGATCTGGTACTGGACAAGATGAACGAGTTGGGATTTATTGATCATAAGACCGCACAACGGGCGAAGATAGCGCCGCTGGGCGTTTCCAGCGAAGGCGTGCAGTCGGCACTCGCGTATCCCGCCTATCTGGGTTTCGTGCGTCAGCAGTTGCGCCAGGATTACCGGGAACAAGACCTGAGAACCGAGGGACTGCGCATATTTACCACGCTTGATCCCGATGTCCAGCGAGCAACCGAAAGCGCGGTGCGGCGGCGTGTCACAGCTATTGAGCGCGCCCGCAAACTGCCGGACGGCACGTTGGAGGCGGCGGCGGTGGTGATTCGCAGTGACAGCGGTGAGGTCGCGGCAATGGTGGGCGCGCGAAAGTCCCGGTTCGCGGGTTTCAATCGGGCACTGGATGCGCAGCGGCCGGTGGGTTCGTTGATCAAACCGGTGGTCTATCTGGCTGCGCTGCAGCAGCCGCAGCGTTATACCTTGGCAACCTTATTGGAGGACGCCCCGCTGCGTGTCAAGCAAGCCGGTAGTCCGGTTTGGACGCCGAAGAACTATGATGAACAATTTCATGGCCAAGTGTTATTGATTCAGTCGCTGGCGCAATCCTATAACGTGTCGACGGCGCGATTGGGTATGGCAGTGGGGGTCGACGCAGTCATTGCGGAAATGAGGCAACTCGGTATCAGTCGCCGCTTGCAGCCGTTTCCGTCTTTGTTATTGGGCGCCATAGAGTTGACTCCAGTAGAGGTGGCGCAGATGTATCTCACTTTTGCCAGCGGTGGTTTTCGTACCCCGTTGCGATCAATCCGCTCGGTCTTGTCCCAAGACCAACAGCCGCTGGCGCGCTATCCATTGTCGGTCGAGCAGGTCATACAGCCCGGCCCCATGGCGTTGTTGAACTATGGCTTGCAGGAAGTGGTGCGTTCTGGCACGGCCCGGGTCTTGCGCGGACGGTTCCCTGAAGCTATACGGGTATCGGGTAAGACCGGAACCACCGACGACTACCGGGATAGCTGGTTTGCGGGCTACGCGGGCGGCTATCTAACGGTGGTATGGTTGGGTCGCGACGACAACGAGCCGGTTGGGTTGAGCGGTGCATCCGGTGCGATGTTGGTGTGGGCCGACATCATGCACCGGCTGGATTTACACCGCGAGGAGTTCCCGCTGCCGCTGGATGTAGAATTGGTGGCGGTGGACCCGGGCACCGGCCGTCTGGCAGATAAGCACTGCGAGAACGTGATCGAGTTGCCGTTCATCGTGGGCTCTGCGCCTACCGAGCGGGCGCCCTGTGCGGCGCCGCAAGTCAACGGTAAGGTTGGCGGCAAACTACGTAATTGGTTAGAACGGCTGTTCCGCCGCTGATGAGACATCCGGCCTGCATATCGCACCAAGTTTCCTTGTTGATCATCGCGGCGCTGGCGGGCTGCGTGACCGTGGGCACGCCGACCAGCCCCGCCCCGGAGCCGGCACCGGCGTCCGCCAAGCCGGTAGTGCTCAACCTAATGCGCGACTCGACACAATCTTCGGCTGCCGGACAGTATTCGCAAGCGGTGCTCGCCCTGGAGCAGGCGTTGCGCATCGAGCCTCGCAATGCCTGGTTATGGCATGAATTGGCAAAAGTCCGCATCCAGCAACAACGCTATCATCAAGCGGTGCAGCTCGCGGCGAAGTCCAATGCATTGTCCCGGGATAGACGCCTGCAAGCAGCTAACTGGTGGTTGATCGCCGATGCCCACCAGGGTGCGGGGGACCCGGTTAAGGCACGCGCGGCAAGGGAGAGAGCCAATCGCTTAGGTCACTGACCTGGGGGTGTCCGATTCGTCATTTTAGTTGCTCGTAGTCCTCGATTAGTACACCCGCCACATTTATTGAGTTCGCCATTCACGCCGGCGACATCGACGGTGTCGCCCGTAGCGAGATAATAAAGCGAATCATTGCCCACCGGGCGTCTCCCCAATTCGTTGTATGCGTGGGCATAGCCCGGGGGAGGAAATACGTTTGCCAATCCGCGGGTTGATGGAATGGTCATGAGATCGAAGGTGGATGCGGCGATGTCCGTCACCGCATTTTCAGAAAATTGAATAACTATTTTGCTCGGCAAAAACTTCACTCAATAACAGGAGGTTATCTCTAGCGCGTAGATTAGGCACGTGGCAGCGAATTGATGAACGATAGCTTTTTACCGATGCGTGGTAAATGCGGAAGGTCGGAGACAATCCACGCGGGTAATTGGAAATCCGCAGTCGGCGCTAGCGGCACCGCTGTTCAAAATGATGAAAAACTTTCCCCTCAAGAACGGATTAATAATAACTGACAATCAGTTAGCTCTCACGTGTTTGGTGTGATGCGGGCAATGGGAGGACGCGATGATACCTCTGCCGCCGGATGGTGTTGATCTGCATGTTCCGCGCGTTTGCAGCAGCGGGAAGTACTGCAAAGTTGAAGTTTATTGATCGTTTGCTATATACGGGCATGCAATGCGGAGCGCGTTAGCGGTTAACACTGCAGCCTCTACGCATAAGGTAAAAATCAGAAACCAAATGAGTGAGACGAACAAAGGTACGTGAGTAGAGATGCGTTCTCCGGACATGAGCACAGAGGTACACGAGTGGGAGGATGGCGCGCACACGGTGATAACCCGTAACGCGAGTGGTTTGAAGGTACACATAGCCAACTACGACGCGCGGCATGTCATGAAGAATCACACGATCTGTGTGTACGATGACAAAGGACGTCTAACCGAGTATGTAAAGTACCTGGATAACGGAGAGGTGGATCATTTCGCGACATATCGCTACGCAGGGAACAACATCCATGAGTCGTCGATGTCCGTTTTTGACAAGCACAAAAGCCCAGTCTACAACAAACGCTACAAGCTCAATGAGAATGGTCGGCCCACCAGGGGAGATTACGTTGATCCGCAGGGTAAACTGACGTCCTACGAGGAGTATCTATACGATCAGGATCGTTGTTACACGGTGCGATTTTTCGATTCCGCCGGCAACGCAATCGACAGCCCGATTGCGGAATGATCTGGATGGCGCGACCCCCGGGGCCGGGAAGCTGCGTGCGATGACAATTGAGGTTACGATACCTGGCCATATCTGAACACCCTGCGCCCGCCGGTGACCTACCGCTGTCTCTTGATTCCCTCCCATCACCGACGCTTTGAGAATCGGCGGTTGATTTCAATTCAGACCTCATTTTCTTGCCGGTTGGAGTCAATGTAACCGCTGTTTTTTTCGCCGCCTTAGTGCGATGCGCGGGTTAGGACTAATAGTGCTAAAGCTCGCTGTCCACCGGGCCGATAATGGATTATGGGAGCCGGAAAGTGGGAGTCCGCGCCGGCCCACAAATTTCACAAAAACCGCACGCAAGCGAGGTTGGCACGTTGTTTGGAATCCGGGATTCGGTCGCTGCTTTGCTCGGGCAACCGGGCTGGGTGGTAGGCCATGTAGGCCGTCGAGCTCCAACGGCCGGTCATGTCCGATGAACCGCGGTGCCATGGAACGCGTCCCGTCAAGCCGAGCAACCCTGGTGGGGTTTTTCGGCGCGCTGCGTGCACGGCTCAACCGGTTGCTTTTTGACCTCAAGAACCCCGTCGGCCGTAACGTCAATCTCTTTATTATTTTTGTTGTCATCGGTGGGGTACTGCTGTCCATGCTGGCCACTGTGCCGGAAATTCACCATCGATGGGGCCGGATGATCTGGATCGCAGAGGTGTCGATAACGGGTGCATTTGCCGTCGAATACCTGCTGCGATTGTACGCCGCCCAGCGGCGTCGAGAATACGCCTTCGGTTTCTTTGGACTGGTGGATCTGTTCACGGTATTGCCGTTACTGCTTACCGGAGATCCGGCGCTCGCACTGCGCTTGTTGAGAATCGTCCGCCTGCTGAAGCTGGCGCGTTACCTCAGCACCTTGTGGCTGTTTATCGCATCCATGCGCGATGTCGTCGAAATCGTTTTGGTTGCCGTCGCCAGCATCGGGGTCGCGGTGCTGATGGCGGGCAACGTGATTTATCTGCTTGAACCGGAAACCGTCGCCAACGCCTTCGGCGGTGTATGGTGGAGCCTAGTGACGATGACCACGGTTGGGTATGGCGACATCGTGCCGCACACCACCGCGGGCAAGCTGCTGGCCGCCCTGTTGATGATCATGGGGATCGCCATGTTTGCCATGATTACTGGCGTGGTGTCGTACAAGATCGCCAGCACGATGACCAATCGCACGCAATGCACGCTCTGCGGTAGGTCCATCGAGGTCCGGTTCGCATATTGTCCCCATTGCGGGGCCCGGCAGCAGAGCACCGATGCAGCGTAAAAAAGGGTCGAAGCGTCCCACTTCGACCCGGATTCTTTCGCGCCGCCTTGCGTCATATGGCGTACAGCGATAGCTTACCCCCACCGTATCCCGAAATGTCAACATCGAGGTCGGCATGCTGCACTGCCCCGCCCAATAACGCATCAATGTCGCCAGGCAACGCCGGTGGCGTGATATGCATTTCGGAGAAGCGAATATGCGGTACATCGCCCTGATTAAAGAAGGCGACCATAACGTTGAAGACCTCCTGGAGGTTGTCGCGGATCTCATCCGACAGCTTACCGGCGTTGATGTTTGTGGTAGCCATGTTACAGGGGATCATGGTCAGCGCCGCTCCGCTGTAGCTGGCCAGGGGAAGATCGACCAGACCCAGCGCGCCGAGTTGTCCCTGCGGATCGATATACGCGCCAGCGATCTTCGGTGATGTGGTGATTGGTGTCCCTGCAGCCACGGAAACGTCCTTGCCCAAAAGCAGGGTCAACGTCTTGGCAATTTCATTCAAGCTTGGAAACGAAAAAACCCCACCCATAGCGGTAAATCCTCACAATCGAATGATGAATCGGTTCACGGATCCCCGGTCTATTTTACCGGCTTGCCTGTACAAGGAATACGGGCTAGCCGATAACCGGCGCCAACGTCTGTTCCATGGATTCCGGCGTAAACGGCTTGGTGATAAAGAAACTGGCACCCGCCTCGGTGGCCATCTTCCGCATCTCGTCGGAGGCCTCTGTGGTCACGAATCCGAAGTTTACGTCGGTGCCCTGATCTCTGAGTGCCTGCAACAACTGGATGCCGTTCATCTCCGGCATGTTCCAATCGGAAAGTACGAGATCGGGTTTCTCCTTCTGCACCACGCCGATCGCCTCCGCGCCGTTGGTGGCTTCGATGGTGTCGTGGTCGCCAAATCCCGCCATTCGCAAGGTGCGCTTCACGAGCAGGCGCATTGCTTTGCTGTCATCTACGATCAGTATCTTCATGGCTTCTCCAGCTTGTCGGTCTATCCCGTGTTCTGACCTTTAATGGGATTATCGGTCGTCGGCCGCGAATCTTTATCGATGGTCGCAACCGATGGGTTGGGTACTCGAAAATACATCGTCTTGTTCTCGATTATTCTCTCAAACTTGCCCATCGCCTTGACGTTTGTTTCAGGAACACCGAGAAAGAGGTAACCTCCTGGACGCAGGATCTCGTGGATTTGTGTCAATACACGCATGCGGGTTTCCTCGGAAAAATATATCAACACGTTACGCAGGAACACCACATCCATTCTCGGCAGGTCAGGCGGTAGCGCCAGAAAATTGATTTTTCGAAAATCAATCATCGAAGCGAGTGTGCGGTTGACGCGCCAAAGCCCGCCATCATTTCCAAAGTATTTGTCTTTGAATTCAGGAGCGAGACCCCGGCTAATTTGGTAATCGCTGTACACGCCGTTCTTGGCCAGTGCGATCATGGTCGCTGAGATGTCGCTGGCGAGAATGCGAACGCGACGTCGTTGCGCGGACGTGAAACGCTCTTTGAGCGACATGGCGATGCTGTATGCTTCCTGTCCGGCCGAGCAGCCGGCGGACCAGATATTGACCCGTCCCCCGTACACGCGCTCGAAGATCTCCGGTAGTACCGACGATGACAATACCTCAAACGGGCGCACATCACGAAAGAACGATGTTTCGTTGTTCGTAAACGCGTCGACCACCCGATCCAGTAAGTCCCCATCGGTCTGTGAACGCATGACAGCAACCAACTGTTCAATGGTGTCCAGCTTTTCACGGTAACACAGCGGCTGCAGACGTTGTTCCATCAGATACTCTTTTGCGTCGAGTTCAATCCCCGCACACGATCTGATTAGATCGCAGATGTAGTGGATGTCATGACGCCGCATCGTCGCTTACCCGGCTCCATCCGGCGGTACCTGTCGGCGCCATGATGTTCATAATCGACGGGGCCAGGTCATCGAGCGTCAAGACCTTGTCGGCGAGTCCTGCTTTAGCAACGTGTTTCGGCATTCCCCACACCGCGCTGCTCGCTTCGTCTTGCACCAGTACCTGGCCACCGGCATCACGCACCGCCTGACAACCCCGCAGGCCGTCGTGTCCCATACCGGTGAGGACTACTGCTAACACGCGGCGTCCGTATTGTCTGGCGGCGGAAACAAATAAGGGGTCCAGCGACGGCCGGCAGAAGTTCTGTTGCGGTGCCTGGTTCAAGCTTACGGTGATCTGCTCGCCGTTTTTCCCGAGCTCCATGTGGTAGTCGCCGGGTGCTATGACAACGCAACCGGGTCGAACAAGGTCGCCGTCTGCACCTTCGGAGACCGGGATCGCGCAACTTTGCGCCAAGCGCTGGGCGAACAAGCGCGTGAACGTCGCCGCCATATGTTGTACGACTAGTATCGGGGCCGGGAAAGTCGGTGGTAGTGTGGCGAATAACGTGCTGAGCGCCTGCGGTCCCCCGGTGGAAGCGCCGATCACCAGCACCGTGGGTGTCGTAGTCGGCCGGTAGGGGACGGCCGTAACAGGTGCAGGCGCAACTACCGGAACCTTGGGTTTCTCGATGTTTTGTACCGAGTACTTTTTTGTTAGTCCCACCTTGTGGTCCATCAGTGCCGTGATTTTCGGCCGCAGCTCCAAATTTATGACGTTTCGTGCCTCGTCCAATCCGGTGGTGGGCTTTGTTATGTAATCGCTCGCGCCCCGTGCGAGGGCCTTCAGGGTCTGAGATGCGCCACGTTGGGTGTATGTGCTGAACATTATGACGATCACGTGCGGATGCCGTTTATGAAGCACAGACACCGTTTCCAGGCCATCCATGACCGGCATCTCGACGTCCAGAATGATCACATCCGGATGTAATTCGGGGACCTTCGCGAGCGCTTCCAAACCGTTTAGCGCGGTGCCGACCACTTCGATCTCCGGGTCCTCCGTCAGCAGCATGACGAGCAGCCGCGTCACCGTCTTGTCGTCATCGACTAATAGCACTCGAGTGGGTTCCATATTTGTGATCCTTGGGTATCCGATAATCAGGCAGCGTGTGAGTGAACCAATCGAGTTGACAGGGTCTTGTCTTCGCACAGATGTGACCGGAAACGCTGCGTGATGACATCTACCAAGTTTCCGTCTACGGTTGTCTCACCTTGCAGACATTGTTGGTGCAGCGTCGAGCACTCCCGCGCGAATTGCTCGTGCTCGGGGAGGGGTGTGTCACTGTCGTTATCGCCGAGCTCCCGAATTAGATCTTTCGTATGGTCGAGGTGAGAATCCACCTGCTCGGCAATGATCCCGAGGATCATGATCAGTCGGTCTGCTGATTGACCGGCGCCCGCAGCCTGGTTGAGCTGGTTGATCAAACTGGCAAGCGCTTCATGTTGCCGGTCCAGCGAGTCTACGCCGATCGATAGTTCCTCTTCCCACATAATCGACGGCTGAAAATCGTCCTGGAATCTGAAATGCCTGATCAGGGCCTTCAACTCGGAGGTCATGCGGGTCAGACGCTCGGCTTCCGCTTCGATTCCCCGGCTGCCATCCACTGGGCCTTGGGCGGCCTCCGCCAAACCTGACAGGTTGGAGGGGATCTGCGTACCGCCTTTGGCGACCTCGGCAACATCCTTGGCTATCGTTTTAGTCACCACCATCTGCTGCTCCATTGCGGTCGCGATGCTGGTCTGAATATCATTGATTTGATTGACAATGTCGTGGATCTCGCCGATGGCGTCCACCGCCATGTTGGTGTCGACTTGGATACCGGCGATCTTCTGTCCGATATCCTCGGTGGCGCAGGCGGTCTGTTTCGCGAGTTCCTTGACTTCGTTGGCGACCACCGCAAATCCCTTGCCCGCGTCACCCGCCCGGGCGGCTTCGATAGTGGCGTTAAGGGCAAGTAGGTTGGTCTGTTCGGCGATCGCGGTGATCATCTTTACGACGTCACCGATTTCCGCGCCCCGTTGACCCAGACGGCCGATCGTCTCGTTGGTGTCTTCCGCCGCCTGCATGGCGGTTACCGCGACCGATAGGGCGTTTCCGGCGTTTTTTGAGATCTCGGCAACGCTCGCTGTCATCTGCTCGGTTGCGGCAGCCACGGATTGGACCCGTTCATTCAAGTTCAAGGTTGTGGCGGACACCGTGTTAACACCATCGAGGACCTCGTTGGCAGTGGTCGATATGTGTTTGCTGATGTGCATCAGGCTATCCGACGACGAGGTGACTGCATCCGCGCTTTCGTCGATGGCGGACAGCCGGCTACGCATGCCGCTGACTAGTTTTCTCACGCCCTCACCCAGTTGCCCCACCGTGTCTTCGCCCGTGAATGACACTTCCTTGGTCAGGTCACCGTCGTTGGCGGATCGTACCACTTCCAGAATATTGCCGAGCTTGTTTCGTAGATCGTCATTCAGAAGGCGCTCTTGATCACGCAACGCCCGCATCTGGCTCTCCATGTTGAGCATATCCGTATTCAATTCCCAACTCAGCAAGACTCCGATGCATTTGTCATCGGCTTCGTAAACCGGCGATGCCGCGATGCGGACCGATTCGGGACCGAATTCCAGCGACATATGCTCTGGCGCATCCTTGGGCTCTACGAGTGCCTCCCAGATTGGCTCAAGCTTCGCGTGGAGTATTTTTAGAGGCTGATCTATCAGCGCATCCACCGGGTGGGAGATATGCGGCGCGAGCTTCGCCAGCGTGTGTCGGGATGATGGATTGAGGTAACGGATCACGAGATCTCGATCGGCATAGATGAAATTCACCGATGCACTTTCTATCATCGCCATAAATCGCAACAACTCGTTACTTTGTAATGTGATTTCGCCCCAATCGACTCTCGTCGCGCGGAATACTTCACCTAATGTGGCATTGGTTTCGTTGACGGCCTCGGCCATTTGACCGAGTTCGTCGTGCCCCGTGTACCCGATTCTGGGACTCAGGTCCCCGGCGGCCAACGCCTTCAGGGCCCCTGTGACTGGCCGAATCCGCCGTGCGAATCGGTGCGCGGCGATTGCCACCGGTAGACCCATCAGTAACACCCATGCGCCCAATCCCAGAAGCAGCGTGATCGGTTCCTCCTGTGATCCGGACAGTCGATAAGCTGTGAGCACAAAGCCGGTCAAAATCATACAACCGCTGACTGCTGAGATGATAAGTATCTTGGTTGAGTGTCCGAGATTCCCGATTTGGACAAGCATCCTGTTCATTGTGTTTGCCTCAGGTCTGTTTCCGCGACTCGACTGGCGTGTACACTGCGTGTGGAAGTCGTCGAATCGCTGAGATCCATGGTGTTTTTCAAGTTCAGCATGAGCAAAAGCTTATCCTCCAGTTGATAGGTTCCCACGATTAGGTCATGCGCTGCCCCTTCGAGGTGCTCCGGTGCTGGTTCAAAGGTATCCTCTGTGACTTCGAGCACGTCACCGATTTCATCGACGAGCAGACTCACCGTCTCGCTGTTGTTCCGCACTACGACGTTGATGGGAGGTTGATCGCTGGCCCGCGGGGGTAGCTCCAGGCGTATGCGCAGATCTAATGCGGTTACGATCTCACCGCGGAGGTTAATGAGCCCACTGACCGTAAGCGGCGACAGAGGCACGTTGGTCAGCTCTTGAAACCGAAGCACCTCGCGGACATGTTTCGTGTCCAACCCGATCAGGTGGCTATCGACGATGAATGTGCAAACTTGCCGCAATGCGTTCACCTATCCTCCCGCGGCGCGTTGGGGTGTTTTGTGCATGGAGCAGATTTCCCGCTGCAGCGATCCCACGTCGAACACCTCGGTGATCCGTTCCTGGATGACTATGGTGCCCAGCGTTCCCTTGCGTGTGGGAGGGCCCTGCATTGTTTGCGAGTGATCCACGATGTCCTGGATTCGGTCGACAATCAGTCCTACCGAGTAGCCGTCCACGGAATAGACGATGGCATGCACGACGTCGTTTGCGGTCTTGGTATCTTGGCCGACTATTTTCCTGGGTTTTCGGCGCCGCTCCTGTAGCAATTCCGCCAGGTTGATAAGCGGGAGTATCTTGCCGCCGTACTGAACAACCGTCCGGCTGCCGGCTTGTTCCAGGCAACCGCGTTTGAACTCCTCCAGTCTGACGACGGAATCCACGGGGATGGCAATGTGTCCACCGTCCGTGGTGTTCGCGATGATGAACGGTCGACGATCCGCCTCTCCACCGTGCGTCGTTGACTCGGCGTTCGCGTCCATATATCGATCCTGACTTTCCGAGAGTAGCTTGGCACGCTGCGCCAGACCCAGCACGTCGAGAATAAGTGCCACCTTACCGTTACCGGTGATTGTTGCCCCGGCGTAGACCGGGATTGCCTTTAAGATTTCTGACAGCGGCTTGACCACGATCTCCGTGGAGTCATCCACCGCTTCGACGACGAGCCCGAATTTCCTCTGATCAACTTGAAGCACGACGATGTTCAACATGCCGTCCGGCTGGCGCGTGTCGCCCAGCTCCAACTCGCGGTTCAGGTAGACCAACGGCAACAGCTTGCCGCGCAGGCGGAATACCGGAACGCCGTGAATCATCTCAATGCTGGAACTGGAGTCGTCTTGATTTATGCGGATGAGCTCCAGGATGCTGCCCTGGGGAATAGCAAAAGATTCATTGCCGCTACGTACCAGCAGCGCGGGGATGATGGCCAGCGTCAACGGCAGCTGGATGCGAAAACTCGAACCACGACCCGGTGTGCTGTCGAGTTCAATAAAACCACCAATTTTTTCGAGGTTGGTCCTGACGACGTCCATGCCTACCCCGCGGCCGGAAATATTGGTGACCTTTTTCGAGGTCGTCATACCCGGGGCGAATATCAACCGAGTGATATCGCGCTCGCTCATCTGGGATGCCTGGGTGGAGGTGATCAATCCCAGTTCGATGGCCTTCTCCCGGATCCGGGCCACGTTGATACCAGCGCCGTCATCAGCGATTTCGATGATCACCTGGCCGCTCGCATGATAGGCGGTGAGTGCAACACGCCCCTCGGCGGGTTTCCCATTTGCCACGCGCTCGTCGGGCGTTTCAATTCCGTGATCCACCGCATTTCTGATCAGGTGAGTGAGCGGATCCTTCATCGCCTCGATCAGGCTCTTGTCGAGTTCGGTTTCTTTACCCTCCATTTCCACCTTGGCCTGTTTGCCGTAGGCCTTGGCAATGTCGCGGACGACCCGCGGGAATTTGTTCCATATGGTGTTGATGGGCTGCATCCGGGTCTTCATCACGTCCTGCTGAAGCTCACTGGTTATCAGGTTCAACCGTTGGCAGGCGTTGGTGAGTAGTGGGTCTTCTTGGGTAACCGGAGATGCCAGGATCTGGTTGCGCGCCAACACCAGCTCACCTACCAGATTCATTAGGTTGTCGAGTATGTCCACATCGACCCGGATCGCGCTTTCCGCTACGGACACAACACCGCGCGTCGACTGGTTTGGTTGTTCGCCGCTTGTGGCGTCAGGTTTAGGGCTGTCCTTTCCGGTTCGCTGCGGCTTGACGCTCGGAGCCTGTTCGTCCTCGGCCGTTGCCGCTTCGGTATCGCTCGATTTATTTTTACGGGTTGTTTTAGCGTGGTTGCTTGCTTTCTTCGACTTACTGGCCGGGGGGCCGGGTGTCGCCGACGCCCCGTCCTTCAGTCGCCCCAGTGTCGCAACCAGGTCCACGTACTTGTTTTCGCCGTCGGTACCCGTGGACTCGATCGCCGTCAGCATTTCCCGTATCGCGTCCACCAGATTGAGTAACACCGTGGCGATTTCCTGGGTTAGCACCAGTTCACCGTCCCGCAGCTGGCTGAGTAGACTCTCGCCGACATGGGAGACCGACTCCAGCTTGGCATAGCCGAAGAAACCGCAGGTACCCTTGATGCTGTGGATGGTGCGGAAGATGTTGGCGAGCAAGTCCGGATCGCCGGGATCGGCTTCCAGGGCAACAAGATCGTTGTCCATCTGATCCAGTCCTTCCACGCTCTCGGCGAGGAACTCCTGGATCACCTCTTCCATTCCGTCGAGTAGGTTTTCGTTGTTCGCCATTACACCTAATTGTGTCCAATCGGTTGGAGACTGTGTGTACGCAAACACAGGCCCCGAGTTTTCAATTGTTTTAAAACCCCGGTTTCGCTTGGATTATTCTCTGGCACACCTGGCTGCCTCAAGAATTGATGAATGCCGTTGTCTAAGTTAGTTATCGACCCGAGAGTTGGAAAATTTAGTAAAAGCGGAACAAATTTCGCCGTTTATCTGGTACTCTTTCGCGCATGTGTAGAGAAATATATTAACGACACCATGCGCGAGATAGGCAGATGTCCGACGTAGAGCCACTGGTTCGCAGGCTCAAGGAAATTCCGCCGCTTGCTGAGATGCAGTCGATGCTGAAAGCAGTGAGCGACGATAATGTGGATTTCCAGGAGCTTGCCAAGGTTATCGAGTCGAGCCCCCCGATCGCGGCGCGTATCATCAAGGTGGCAAATTCCGCTTTTTACGGTCTGCCCTCGCGCGCCAATTCAGTCAAGGATGCCATCATTCGCGTGCTCGGCCTGGACCTGGTGCGAAGTCTGGTCGTCGCGCTCGCGGCGAGCTCTAGCTTCCGGACGGACAAATGTCCCGGTTTCGATACCCATCAGTACTGGTGCAGCGCGTTACTTACCGCCCATCTTGCGCGCAGGCTCGCGCGGGTGATTGGGATCGAGGGGGCGCCGGATCCGGAGGACGCCTATTTGAATGGACTCCTCCATAACATCGGGGTGATCGCGCTGGCCCACGTCTCACCTGAGGAGATGGACGCAGTGTTTACACTCGCAAAGCGCGAACCGGAACGGCCATTGCACGACATCGAAACACAGATGATCGGCCTGGACCACCGGCAGGCAGGGGTGTTAATCGCTGCGCAGTGGGGGATGCCCGATACGATCCAGACCAATATTGGTAATTTCGCTACGTTGGACTACCGGGGCCCGCAATGGCCTGCGTGCATGCTAACAAGAGTATGCGCCGAATGGACCCGGCAGTCCCTCGCGGGAGCGGCCGACGTGCGGCTAGACACGACGGCGGTCGGCGAACTTAAGATGGATGCCGGAGATCTGAACGCGGTGATCGACAGCGCCCACCAGGAAGTGCAGTCGATTATCGATCTTGCGAAGATGCTTACGTAGGCACTTTGGCAGATTGGTAATACGCCTAGTGCGCCCAGGACCCCGGATGATAGCGATCGGATCGGATGGCTGGTTCCCCCTGCTGTTCCCCTGCTGTGCGGGGACAAGGCGGGGACAAGCGCCCCCTTGAGCGAATTGCATCGCGGTAAAGGGTAGAGTGAAGTGCAAGGTTAGGCGTTCGAGACCAAGCCAGCGTTAGAGTAGGCCCAGCTCCAGGTGCGAAACGTGGCGCGCAACAATAATTGAAGTCCTCATCGCAAACAAATTGATGGCGCCTCTTTTTGCCGCCTTGGTGTAGTATTCGGGCTAACCTTCCGCGGCTGCGGAGCTCAAGGCTGGATGCTGGGTAAGATGGATGGGCTCCGGGTGTGTTTGATATTTGAAACGGGCGACGAAATCCTGTAGCTGGGTAGCCATTTGCGCCAGCTCCCTCAGTGAGGTCCGTGCCTCATTGACGGCCTTCAACGTCCCGCCGGCGGTCTCGCTGACCTTCAATATATTGTGTGCAATCTCGGCGCTTCCGATCGCCGCTTCCGACACCGCCTTGGCAATGTCACGGGCCACCTTGGTCTGCTCCTCCATGCCTCCAGACACACCCACTTGGATATCGTTGACTTGATCAATGATCGTGCCGATTTTCGCGATCGCCTTCACTGCGGTTTCCGTGTCTTTTTGAATGGTTTCGATCTTTTTACTGATATCCTCGCTTGCCCGGCTGGTCGCCTTGGCGAGGTCCTTGACTTCGCCGGCGACGACGGCGAATCCTTTCCCGGCCTCACCGGCGCGGGCCGCTTCGATGGTCGCGTTGAGGGCAAGCAGGTTAGTCTGCTGCGCGATGGAGGTGATGACCTTGCTGATATTACCGATTTCGGCGCTGCTCTCGCCCAGCTGGCTAACACTGGCATTAGTTTCTCTGGCGATGTCCACCGCGGAGGTTGCGACCTCCGAGGCATGTACAACGTTGTTCGCGATGGTGCGGATGCTGGTATCCATCTCTTCCGCAGCTGTTGCCACGGTTTCCACGTTCTTGCTGACTTGTTGCGCTGTGTTGGATACCGCTGTGGCCTTGGCGGAGTTTTGCTCCGCATTGATGCTTATGTTCTCGCGGATCTTGGTTAATTCGTTTGCGGAACCGGTCAGCGCAACCGCGTTTTCTGCGGGGGTCTCAATGTTGGTGCGCAGTTTCTGGATAAATTCTGCGAGACCCCTACTCATCCTGCCGATGGCGTCATCGCCACCGACCGATACCTTGCCCGTCAAGTCGCCCTCCGCGGCCGCGTTGACCACCTCCAGCAGCGCGTCCACCTTAGCCCGCAGCGTTGCGGCTTTGTGTTGCTCGCGCTCGGCGGCCTGTTGTACGACGTGTCGGTGACGTTGCTCCGCTTCGAGGCGCGCTTCTTCCTGTTGTTGTGTCTCCGCGACAGCCTTTTCGCGCTCCGCCGCGGCGATCTGCCGTTGCTCCTGTAATTGCCGGTTCTCTAGTCCTTTCAATCGAAAATCCTCAACGATGACGGCCATTTCGCCGAGTTCATCGCTCCCGGATACGCGGATTTGCGACCCCAAATCCCCCTGACTCAGGCGGCGCATTTGACCGGTGATGCGGGCCAGCCTGCCCAAGAGATTACGGCCGACGTACAACCAGCCCAACAGCGCTGCAATCAGCATGCTGAGCCCGGCGAGCGCCAGCAGCAGCAGCTTGCCATTGGCAATCATCACCTCGACCCGGGCGAAATTTTCGTCCACCTGGGTGTTACTGGTGGCAATAAGATCGGAGACCAGGGACTTGTAATTCGCGATAGTCGACGAATGATCTTTGCGCGATGCCGTGAGCCGGTCGATGGCGGCGAGTTCCGCGACGCGCAGATCGACAATGTTGTTTTCTCCCGACCCATAGTTGAGGAACGCGAGAGTTTTTTCATAGGCGAGCCGGCCCGGCTCGGTGGTCTTCAGGTTATCCCCCGCCATCCGAACCGCGCCAATCGCGGCCTCAAAGCGTGCCCGCAAGGGCTCGGCGTCGGCGTCGACAGGGAGATACCTCTCCTCTAACAACGCGCTGAGAATCAGGTTTACGCTCGCCTGGGTCTCCAGTAACGCCATCAGCAATCCCGGGCGGGGGTCCGATTGCTGGACTTCGCTTACCGGCACGCCGGCCATCACCGCGTCCGAAATGGCGATATTCAGGTATTGAGACAGGTCGACGTGGTCGGCGCGTAGCGCCCCAAGGCGTCCCGCAAGAGCGCCCTTGGTCGTCACACGTGTCCGCACCAGTTCGTCCAGGGAGGCGATGATGGTGGGTATCCGCTCTTTGCCCAAGTGATCGATTCGCGCCAGGACGACCGGCAACAATGCATTACTGTGGATGGATCCCGGTTCGCTGGGACCAGGGCTGGTGTGTTCCACGGTTGCATAGGAGGGTTCGCTGTGGACGGCCGCCTGTTCGCTGACACTATGTTCCGTGGGTGCGACGATTTCCTCGGAGACTTCGTCGTGTTTGGGATGCCGTTGGCTATGAATATGTCCCGAGTGTTCGACAATTCCGTCGGAGATTTCTCTGAGCATCATCAACCGGTGTTGGCGCTCGTCGTCGGTTGCGGATTCGACAAACGCGGCGATGCCTTTGTCAAACTTGGCGCCATATTCTGCGAGTTCGAGGGCGTGGAACATGGTCGGTACGCTTTCCTTGGTGATATGCGTGAAGCGGTCCCCCAATTTGCTGTAGGACACCAGACCGACGGCGCTGGCAATCACGGTGGTACCCGCCATGACCAGGAAGGCCGTGAGCAGCTTGCCTCGGATACCTAATACGCCGGCCCGATTTGGGGTGGTCGAACCGGATGCAGATGATCCCTGTGCGGGACGAACGTTCTTCAATGTGTTATCTCCCGGTTTATAGGAACCTCGTCGCGTCATAGCCAGCAACGCCTCCTCATGGGTCTACCAGTATTTCGAGAGGCAGGCTGGAGACGTATATGTTCGTGACTTATTGCTGATATCGGCAGCTTCGAACGAGCCTTTAAGGTGTGGCGCTCACATTTGTCACCCGGATTCCAAACGCAGACGCGGGACTCGTGGGTCTCGGCTAACGCTGGCCTTTGTTTCTAGAAAGCCGGGCTGGAGGGCGGGAATCGGATTCAAGTTTTCGCGCTTCATGTCGATAACAAACGTGTTGCGGTGCGTCCTTGAGTTGCCTGCCCGCGAGGGTCAGTAATGCGCGCCGATGAATCAACATATTGCAAACCAAAAGGCAGAATTACGATGACGAAATTGTTGAAGAATTGCTGGGATATCAAACAATGTGGGCGTGAAAGCGGCGGCGCAAAAGTGACTGAGTTAGGCGAGTGTATTGCCGCGATCGAGGGCCTGGGCCACAGCTGCTGGGCCATCGCGGGTACGCTGTGCGGCGGCGTGGTCCAGGGCAGTGTGGCGCAAAAGGAGCGCAACTGTGTCGCGTGTGAAGTGTATAAACTTTATCACCGAACGTTGGGTTCTAAGGCCAAGGAATTCGTCGCACAGTTTCCGGAAGAGGAGCAGAAGTACGATGCAATGCTGTTGGAGCGTATGCGGAAAAATAGATCCTGAGTGGCGCCGCGCGACACGTTTGGATCGGCAGAGTCGTCACCGCAATTAAAGCCAGGCGCCGATGATGCCGATAGACCGTATGGCCGCCGCTTGTCGGCGTGGTTGATGACGCTTCCTTGCGAGTAATCAAGCCTTAATTCGGCTCCAGGAGATACAGTTATGGTCAATAATTCTAGTTACAAACGCTGTACACTCGTCGTGGACGACTGCAGCGCCACGCGTATGCTCGTTCGCCGGACTTTGGAGGATCTGGGGTTCAAGGTGGATGAAGCCACCCAAGGACAGGAAGCGCTCAATTGTTGCGCCGCTCACGGTCCTTACGACCTGGCGATGGTTGATTGGAATATGCCGGTGATGAACGGGTTGAGTTTGCTTACCGCCCTGAGTGCAAAGCCTAATTACCAGAGAATGAGTATTCTGATGATCTCCACGCGCAATGAGCTGGACGAAATGCTGGAGGCGATCAGCTTGGGCGCGACCGATTATTTAACGAAACCGTTTTCAAAAGACGAGCTGCGCGAAAAACTGATAGAACTGGGTTTCGCCCTGTAGCGCGCATATTGCACCAATGATCCCGGGTGATGGCGAAGGGATTGCACGGCTAAACGCCATGCGGGGAGGACGGTGACGATACGGGATGGCTTACGTGTTCAACAGCCGCCGCATTTTGTCGATCTGATCCTTGATCGTGGCGGCCATCGCTAAGGTGGATTCGACCGTCAAGTCGCCGAAACCCAAGGCCGCCAGGCATGGCAACTCGTGTATCGGCGGGAGAGCGTCCGCATGCTGGTCCCGCCGCAGCCGGTTGAGCAGTTTCGCGAACATGACCAGAGCGCAATAATCAGGGGTATGTGTTGAGCACCGGAACCAGTCTTCCGATGCGGCGGGCACGATGGAAATGTTTTCGGGCAATCCCCAGGAATGCAAAATCATCCCACCGACATGGGGATGCAGCGTGTTGATTACTCTCTCGAGCTCGGCTGAGTTATCGGTGATCTCCGGATACTTCTCCGCATAGCTGATGATTGCTATGGCGCCGATATACTCGAGCAAGCCGGCGAGTAACGCGGTTTCCGGCTCGAAATCAGCGGTTCTGCCGGCGACCACAAAACACGTCGCCGCTATATCGATACTGTGTTTCCATAGACTGTGCATGCGCTGATTGAGCGTTGCGGAGCGGGTGTTGAAGAGCTCACGCATAGCAAAGCTCATGACCAGTTCTTTGGTTGTCGCCGCGCCCAGGCGGATGACTGCCCCGGTCGTGGTGTCGGCCGGATTTTCTCCGCGATAGTTGGCGCTGTTCGCCACCCGGATTAACTTTGCCGCGATGGCCGGATCAGAGTCGATGATCAACGCGATGCTCCACAAATCCGAGCGCTTATTTTCGAATGCCTTTCGAACCTTGAAGGCGATATCCGGCAGACTCGGCAACCTCAAGCGATCGGAGCGGCAACCTTCGTACAACTCATGAAACAACAGGCTGTCGCGGAGTTGTTCACCAGCTTCGATCTCCTCGACGTCGTAGGTGGAGGAATTCCGTTCGTTGACATACTTTTCCAAGGTGGTGCGGTTGACGCGCAGGATCACCGCGGGCGAGCTGGTAGTGACCGTATAACGGTGTGGTTGCAGATACGAGATCGCGTAATCGGCTTCAGCGCTACTACCCTCGATCTCGTGTGGCGCGCCGTTCGCGGAGGTCATCTCCAAGCGCCCCGTTAACAGAAACAAGACCGAGTCTCCGCGGGTTCCGATTTCCATCAGTTGCTGTCCCGCCGGTATCTTCTCGACCACCGACTGCGCAGCGATTGCAGTAAGCGCCGAATCCGAAAGTACCGCGAACTGCTTGAATCGCCGTATGGTTGCGGTATCCGCACCGGTAATGGATTCTGCCTGATCGAGGGTATGTGGCGCATGCGCCTCGTTGGATGATGCGGGCGCTCTAGCCTGACGCATTGGGCACCTCCTTCAACGACGCACTCAGTAATCGCTTCATTATCATGGATTTCAGTGTCCTCGTGGGTTCGGGAAGCTGGGGTCTAAACTCAATTCGGCCCCCTTGGTTTCCGAATTACCGGCTATCCCACTACTTACGTCGAATGCTTTGTGTGCGTTTCCAGTACTTGTCCCGGTTCGATATGCGGGCGGAATCGTGGCGTCGTCACGGTATGGACCGCGCCGCGATCGGTTCAATGAAGTATATCGGTCGCCCGACGGGAAACTTGATCAAAACGTTGGCACCTAGACTACGCTCCCGGCTTGTAGCCGGATCACGGGGTCCGGGTGCAGTTCAATGGTATTCGGGCGGGGGTCGGATGACCGCAGAACAGGTCCTAAAGTTAGGCACGTCGGTGCCGATAGCCCTACTAAATATCACGTCGTACGACCCGGCGTTGGGGATGCCCGGGCTGGGTCGATTATGCAATTTCCAGGTAAGGAGGTACCCAACCGATGTCTACGATGCGAAGCAGCTTTACCATTTGTTTGATTTTGGGATTTTCGTCCACTTTGGCGCCGGCGGCGGATGCGGTGGCCACAACCGTCACCATGCATGCGCTGACGTCCGAACCGGCGCTGGACGGAGACGGCAAGGAGTGGGCGGATGTGCCGGTCACCCGCGTCGCGCTTAAGCCGAGCAGGTCCGGCGTAACCACCGCGGTGAACAGCGTCGATGTAAAGGGCGGCTTACACCGCGACTATGTCTATTTCTTGGTTGAGTGGGAGGACTCCAGCGAAGACAAGGTCCACAAACCGTGGGTGTGGGACAAGGAAACAGGCAAATACGTCGCGGGGCCCCAGCGCGAGGACCGTTTCGCAATGCAGTTCGTGATGGACGGGGAGTATTCGACCGACTGGCTGTCGGGCAAGGAGTACAAGGCCGACATGTGGCATTGGAAGTCTGTGCGCTCCAATCCCCTGGGCCTGATTCACGATAAACAGACGTTCATCAGCACCAAGAAGCTGACGAAGTCGCGGGATTTTCCCGGTGCCAACGGCGCAAAGGTCTATATATCGCGTCCCAGCGACGCCGGGGACAAGTTGTACACGACCAAGCGTTACGCCAAGTTCGAGAAAGACGTGATGCCCAAGTATTTGCTTGCCAATGACCCGCAGGGTTCGGTAGCCGACGTCAAGGTCAAAGGGAAGTGGCAAAACGGCAAATGGTGTTTGGAGATCCGCCGCAAGCGCGACACCGGTCACCCGGACGACGTCGTATTTCCAACCAGTGGCACGCTGGTCGGCGGCATCGCCATTTACGACCACTCGGCCGACGATGACCACACGGTCTCAGACAACCTGGTATTCCAATTCTAACAGCGGATCTCCCCGTGACTGATCGAAACACAGCCGAAGCGGAAACAAAGGAAGTCATCGAGACCGCGCCTGCAAAAGCCCCAATCAATGCCGGCGCGCCGGCTCACGGAACCAAAAGGGGAGTCGCCGTCACCTGGTCAATCGGTGCTGCCCTGTTTGTGATGGTGTTAATCGCCGTGGTGGGTGGTCTGTATGTTGCCACCAAACTCGATGAAGCCTCTAAACACGCCAGGGAAAACCTCGAATTGATCGAGAAGACCGATCGCAACGTAGGTAAGCTGGGTCAGGCTTTGCTGCCGATGATGCGGTCATTGAACCACCTCAAGCACGCAGTGCAATTCCATGGCTTTGAATTTGAGATGTTGGTGATCGACACCGACCGTGACCCCGAGGCTTTGGCCACTGCCTCAGGCAAGATCCAGCAGACGTTGCAGGCGCTTGATTTGGTCGACGATAGCCTAATGTCAGAGAAGTTGCTGGCGGACCTCAAGGAATATACCAGGGTGATGGTGATGATGACCGACGAGCTGCTGGCGACTGAGGATCACAATGAACGGTTCGATTTACTTTACGACGCCGAGGATATGCAGCAACAGTTGCAGTCGACCATCAGGCAGGCCGCGACGCAATTGGAGGCCGAAAGTAAACGCTGGACCCACCTCGCGTCGGCAAACACTTCCAAAGCGCGCCACAACGTGGCGGCGCAACACGCCATACTCCGTAATGTCGAGCACGGTGCGGGTTGGAGTCTCGGTGTTAATCTCCTCGTGGTCGTAGCCGCTATGCTGTTGCTATACCGGTTACTGGACCGGCGTCTGGGTCGCGTGGTGGCATACGCAAAACGCATTGCCGACGGGGACCTTGACGCACATATCGAGGTGACCTCCAAGGATAAAATCGGTGGTGTCGCGGAGGCGGTGGGACGGATGGGAAGAAACCTGGCCAAGCTCGTTAGTGAGGGAAAGGCGCAGACCGAGATAGCCCGGAAGGCGCAGGCGCAGGCTGAGCAGGAAAACTGGACGAACGAGAGTCTGCGTCTCATAGCGGAAGCGATACAGGAAGAAGCGCAGATTGAGGAACTCCTCGACCAGGCTGTCGGGTTCTTGTATGAACGGCTCGACCTGGTCGGGGCCTGGGTGCGACGCCGGGTGGGTGACGAAACTTCAGTACTGGCGGTGTACGGCGACGGTGACGACGCGCTGGTCGGCGAAGTTGGTACTTCGAATGAGGTATCGAGCCACGGTGATGGTCAGTGGACGGAAATTCGGGGACACGCCTCGGGTCAGAAGATCTATACCAGTGTGCTGAATCCGGACGACAATCAAACCGTCACACTGATGCTTATGTTTGCGGCTGATCCGAGTGAGGCGGAAAAACGTTTTCTCAAACACGCTGCGGTGCATATAGGCGTAAGTCTGCGGGCGGTAACGCAATCCATGGCTCTGGAGCAGAACAACGCCAAGCTGCGCAGCAAGGTGGATCAATTGCTTTCCGTGGTCAGTGCCGCGGCAAAGGGCGATCTGACCAAAGAAGTAAAGGTGCTGGGTTCGGACGCAATTGGTCAGATGGGAGATGGTTTGCAAGGATTTCTAACGGAACTACGACACAACATCGGCACCATCGCGCTGAATGCCCAGGGACTTACCGCATCATCGGAACAGTTGACCTCGATCGGACAGCAGATCAGTGACAACGCGGAGACGACCTCCGATCGGGCGAGTGCGGTGTCGGCGGCTGCCGGAGAGGTGAGCAACAGCGTGGAGACCGTGGCCGCGGCGGCGGAACAGATGAATGCCAGCATCCGAGTTGTGGCTGATAGCGCCGACGCAGCTTCCAGTGTCGCGACCCAGGGGGTCGAGATCGCAAGAACCGCCAACGCCACGGTGGCGAAGCTGGGTGAGAGCAGCAACGAGATCGGCAACGTCATCAAGATGATCACGACCATCGCCGAACAGACCAATCTGCTGGCGTTGAACGCAACCATCGAGGCCGCCCGCGCCGGCGAGGCCGGAAAGGGGTTCGCGGTGGTGGCCAACGAAGTGAAGGACCTGGCCAAGGAAACCGGTCAGGCCACGGATGACATCAGCAGAAAGATCGAGGCCATTCAGGTGGATACCCGAAGCGCGGTCGAGGCAATAGAGAAGATCGGCGAAATTATTGGCAAGATCCATGAAATACAGGAAGGTATCGCCAGCGGTGTGGAGCAGCAGGCGACAACAACCGATGAAATCATGCGTGTATTGGCCGGGGCCGCGACCGGCAGTGCCGAGATCGCCCACAGCATCACCAGCGTGAGCCAGGTTGCACAAGATACCCTGAGCGGCGCGACACAGGCGCAGCAGGCGGCCGTCGAACTGTCCAAGACGGCCGTCAATCTCCAACAAATGGTCGGACGGTTCAGCTACGAGAAAAACACCAGCCGTTCAAGGTCTGACTATCAGAAAAAGCTTGTCACACTGTCCCCGCAAACAGCCGCGGCGCGCGGGAGATAAGCAACGACCGGTCCGCCCGCATTGCTCACCAGGCTCCCGGATGCTGGCGCAGGACGCGTGCAGCTGAGGCCGCGCCTGGAGCGAGATCCATAGGAGAATATGGGGTCGGAGTCATCACTGCAACCCCGTTTTCATTTCATCTTGCCACGGCGGAAGGAATACCATTCTGCTCGTTCCCATAAGTCATCGGAAAGCGCCCGAGCACCGCATCAGATAACATTGCCTCGAACCACGGCATGAGCTGATGTTCCAGGAAGCGATGTTGGTGAACCCACTCGCGCAGCGCTCTGCCCTCGGCGGCCAGCGCCTCTAGATCATTGATCCGCTCGCGGATCGTGTCGATCCACAAGGTTGCGCTATTCGACAGGCGGGTGACCGGTTTACCACGGTACGGATGTATGTCCGTGGCAACGACCGGCCAGCCGAGCGCCCCGTACTCGAGGATGCGCAGATCGCTTTTGCATTCGTTGAACACATTGATTTCCAGGGGCGCCACGGCCAGATCCAGGTTCAACGAGGACAGCTTTTCCGGATAACGGCTATAGGGCACAGGTTGGTGAAATTCGCGCACGTAGCGCCGAAGCGCCGCGGGACACATCCCCATCATGACCCAATCGACGTCCTCGTGCAGGGCCTTCATTACCGGCGCCAGCAAAGCCAGATCACCGCGGTGCTGCTGGGCGCCGACCCAGCCCACGCGCGGCTTTCCGCCGCTGCCCTTCATTGGCCGACGGTCTGGCCGCAGGTGTTGCCACCGCCATTGTTCAAGTTGGTTGGGAACGACGCGAACGTCGTCGATGAATCTCCGGTAAACCTCTACCAGAGGTTCTGTCGGCACGATGAGCCGGTGACAATGGGACAAGGCCTCCCGAATGCGCCGCTCGAGATCCGCCGGTAGTTTATCGCGCCGGTCGTTTGTTTCGGGGATCTCGAGCAGGTTATCGTCCAACCCGAATACCAGAAACGCGATATCCAGTGCACGATATTTTGGCAGCCAGCGCAGAAACAGATCACTGAATCCGTGTTGAATCAGTAACGTATCGGCATCGGCCCGGGCGAGTTCGCACACCGTTGGCACGCGTGCCCTTTCGACCCTTTCGTGGGGTGGCAACAACGCATGCTCGGCGAGCGCCGCACGATCCAAAGCGTCAAGCGGTTGACGCACCCGGTACTGTCCGACACCCTGGTCGTTGAGCGGGAAGGCCCAGATCCGTGGGCGGGGATGATGTCTGTCGAGCCACGGAACGGCGAGCTCGACCTCGATTTGCATAGTCTGTTCCACCAGTGACAGATTGGGGTTGTGCGCCGGATCGCTGGCGAGCCTGGTTAGCCAACGCTGCTGGAAGGCGGTGAGTTCCGCAGCAAGGGTATTGCTGTGCGCAGGGCTCGGTTGTCCCTGCACCGCCGTGGTCCCGTGGTGCAGCAAGGTTGCAAACGGCGTCCACACCAACTTGCATCCCACGTCCTGCAATCGTAGGCAGAAATCGGCGTCAAAATACGATTGCTTGAATTCTTGCGCGTTCAAGCCGCCGAGCTGTAAGAACTGATCACGCTTGACAAGCATGCACCCCGCTTCAAGCGCGGAGTAATTCTGCGTCACCTGGTGGCGTCCCAGGTATCCGGCGGCCTGCATGTCGGCTCCGGCGAACGGGCGGCCCACGCCGTCCTGCATGCCGAGTACGAGTCCCGCCTGTTTGATACGGCCATTGAGATCGACCAGTCTGGCGCCCACCGCGCCGACTTCGGGCCGTAGTGCGACCGCCACCATGCGAGCCAACCATTCGGCATGTATGGCTTGGGTTCCGGGATCCAACAGCAATAGGAACACTCCCTGCGCCTCGCGCGCGGCAAAATTGAGCATCGCCGGGATCCCTCCCGGCTCGGGATTCCGCACCACGCGTACGTTTCGCGCGCTTTGGTTGATCATTCCAATTTCGCTTGTGGCGACCGAATCCGAACCACGATCGTCGACCACGATGACCTCGTAGTGGGGATAGTCGGTCTTTTCGAGTACGCTCGATAGACACAACCGCGATGGGTCGATTTGGTCCCCGTAGGGGATGATGATCGACACCATCGGCGACTCGCTTAAGGCATAGTCGACGAAGAACGTACCGGGGACCAGATTGTGGCCAACGGTTGCCCGGATGTGGTTGCGCTGCAAATGGTCTTCAACGGTGAGACGCCGATTCTCGGCGACGGTCTGTTCGTCGCGTTGCGGGTCCGGGCGGTCTCTGCAGTGAATCAACACCTCCGGAATGTGACCGATGATCGACTCGCCCTCGGCATCGAGCACGCGCAGCGCCATGTCGTAGACACCAGCACCCGTTCTCCTGCCGTAGCCGTCGAGCCGGGCCAGCAACTCGCGTCGCACTGGTACCACATCTCCCATATAGGATGTCGATCGCAATAGATCCAAGTTAAAGTCCGGTTTGAACAGCGGGTCATGGTGTATCCCATCGGCCGAAACGCGGTCCTCATCACAGTAGAACAACTGCCAATGCGGATGCAGATTGATGTAATCGACCCATCGAAACAGTGCGTCCGGGGAAAAACGCGTGCCTGCGTCGAGTTGAACGATCCAGTCAGCCTGAGAATCGCCGACGACACCGTTTATACCGGCGATGCGGTCGCCTTGCGCCTCCACCCACTCCAGGTTGGGTAATCGATTGAAGCTGTCGTCGGGGCAGGGACACGGAGACACAACGCTGAGGCCCCACCCTTTGTACAACTGCTGGCCCAGGCTGTCGAGGGTGTCGGCCAGTGCGTCCTCCTGTCCCGCCTGGTGGGTGACGATAAGTTGAATGCTTGGCCGTACCTGCCACGTCAGCATCATTCGCTCCGCCATGTACTGTGCCTGGCTCTCAGTTAGCGTGTGGCGTTGCCGCCATTGGTCATAGCGGTGTTGCGTGGCTGCAGCGGGTTTGGTTGGTGCCGGATCCGTCTCGAGTTGCTTTAGCATTCGTTCTCGTTGCCGGTCCACATTGTGGTTTCCCGGCATTGCGTAGCGGGCATAGATCTTGCGATGCAGGGCGGGTAAGTCGCCGCGCGCTCTTTGGCTCATGTTATCGTTCACCGTTCCCGGACGGAGCCGCACCTCTGCCGTGATCCTCGGGATGTGCTCAGGTGTGGTAATGCGCGCGAGCCGCAGCAACAGGTCCCAGTCCTCGAGGGCATGGAGCGTCACGTCGAAGTCCCCGGCGTAAGCGATCAGCTCCCGCCGGTGGGCCCAGGTGTTTACCGGGATGAAGTTACCGATATGCAACCGTTCCAAGGAATAATCGATATGCGAATACGGCGACGTGCGCGACAGGTCTCTGCGCTGGCCGTCTTCGATGAGTTCCCGCACGTACTCGGCCTCGGTATAGACCAGACTGGTATTGTTCGTCTGCATGGCGTCGACAATGGTTTCAAGGTGGTCCGGAAACAAACGGTCATCGTCGTCCAGGTAGCACAGAATCTCTCCCGAGGACAGCGAAATGCCGGTGTTCCGTGCCGCCGACAGCCCACAATTTTGCGGATGTCGAATGTAATGAATCCGGCCGGTTGGATCGGCGGTGGTAATCCAATCGCCAATATCATCCCCACCGTCGTTGACGATGATCGCCTCCCAATTCTCGTAGGTTTGCCTCACCAACGAGTCTACCGCGTCCTTTAAAAACTCCGGACGGTCCATGGTCGTCACGATGACCGAAACCAGCGGCGGATCAATGAGTGACGGCAGTTCCAGCGGGGCGTCTCGTGCGCCCGCATCGGCCAGCTGGCTGAACCGGCACAACAAAGGATTGTCCGTATGCTTAAGCAGCGCCTGCCGGAGTTTTTCCCGAAGTGGGGCCGGGGTCCGTTTCACAGTGTCTTCTGCAGCGCGAATCTCACCGGATCCAACTATCCCTGGATGATGCAGGACAAGCTGTGCACGTACGAGACCGAGATGTGCCTGGGTCTCGCTGACCATGGTGTGCTCGCGGTTTCGGTACAAAAACAGCGGCTTGCGCAGATGGTGCGACCGGAAACCGTGAGCCGACGCCGCGAGCCAGAATTGCCAGTCTTCGCCGCCCAGATACATGGCCGGCGAATATCCGCCGATTTGCTCCCAGACTTTGCGGCGGTACAGGCTGCAATAGTCGTGGACGTTGTGCTGTTTGAGCGCTTCCAGGGATACCTGGGTTTTGACATGCACGTGGCCGGCCAAACCAAAATTCTGTTCGTCCACATAAACGATATCGGTCTCAGGGTCGCGATCAAGAACGGCTACCGTTTCTGTAAGGTAGTCCGGATGCAGTTTGTCGTCAGCATCCAGCGGCAGGATGTAGCGGCCGCGGGATTCCGCGGCGCCGGCGTTACGGGCGCTGGCGAGCCCGCCGTTAGATTTGGTGATCAAGCGGATTCTGGATTCGCCGTGGTCTTTAATGAATCTGGTCACTACCTGCGCCGTGTCGTCCGGACTCCCATCATCGACAACCAGGCACTCCCAGTCTTCAAAGCCCTGAGCCAGTACGCTGTCCAACGCGTCGGTCAGGTACTGCGCCTGCCGGTAGCAGGGAATAACGATACTGATCGTTGGCGTTCGGCCAACAGCCGCCGGCGTTCGCACTGATGAGTGCCGCGCAAGCATTCCCCGGACGCGGCGTATGTCTTGGTCTTGTGTCCAGGCCGCCGCGCCAAAGGATTGGATGCGCCGGTTGAGATAGTCCAGGATCTCCAGTTCGCGACCCTGCAACCGGCCGGCGGCTTTGGAATACATGGCCTGTTCTACCACATGGAGATGTGCCTTGAGCGGATCGGTATTGGCGTAGAACTGCACCGATACTTGCCCCGGGTGAAAACGATAGCCGACGCCGAGGGTGTTCGTGTAGTAGAAATTGGGATTTTGTATCGCGACACGCGTGTACAGGTCCCAGTCGGCGCCAGGTATGGATGGATGGAAGTTGCCGACCCGGTTTAACTCGCTCCGCCGGAACACCACGGACGAAGGGACAATATAGTTGTCATGAATGAGCAGTAACGCCAGTTCATTGCGGCCACCGGCATAATCCTGTTTGGAACGGCCGGGATGGTCCGGGGTTTGTAAGGTCTCCCCGGCCGCATCGACAAACACCGGCGGCGCGTATCCCAGGGAACACTCGGGACGTTGTTCGAGACCACCGATGATCCGCTCGAGGTGGCCGGGGAGCAGGTAGTCGTCCCCATGCAACCAGACATGATATCGTCCGCTCCCTACTTCGAGGGCGCGGGTGTTGTTCAGGCGTGGTCCGATGTTTTCCGGGTTTCTTACGTAGGTGATTCGTTTGTCACATCGGAAATCTTCGATGACGCCGGGGGTGTTGTCCGAGGAGTAGTCATCCAGAATAATGATCTCCATTGGCGAAACGTTCTGCAGTTGAACACTTTCAATGCAGCGGCCGATGAAATGTTCGTGGTTGTAGGTCGAAATCACCACGGTTACGAGTATTTGACCTGCCATGTCGTTCACCTTCTCGAGTTCGTCAATCTAGTAGTGCGGTCGTTTTTCGCGAGTTTGCGGGAGATGTCGTTTCGCCGTTCGTGTATGCGTTGCATCAGCGCAACGACGCGACGTATATCACCCGTGGTCACCGCGGTCCCGGTGGGCAGTGTCAAAACGCGAGCAAGCATCTCGTCCGTCAGCTTAAGATCCTGGCCATTGGGTTTTGGCCGCGAGCGGTAGGGTTCCATACGATGACACCCCGGGTAGAAGTAACGCCTGGCGTCCACGCCCTCGGTATGTAGCACCTGCATGAGTTGGTCCCGGTGTAGTCCGGTCACGACGTCATCGACTTCAATCACTATGTACTGGTAATTGTTTCGTTCCGCTGCGTCATATTCAATGAGGTTGATACCGTCCAGGTATCTGAGGCCCTCGAGATAGGCACAATAGTTCTCGTGATTGTGTGAGATAAAGCCTTTCATTGCCTCTACCGACGTGAGACCCATGGCGGCTTGGACTTCATTCATTTTTCCATTGATGCCCACGTGTATGACTTCATCGCGATCCGCGAAACCGAAGTTCTGCATCAACCTGATCCGTTCCGCCAACGCGTCGTCGTTAGTTGTGACCGCGCCGCCCTCGAAGGTGTTGACGAATTTGGTGGCGTGGAAGCTAAAAATCTCCGCATCGCCGAATCCACCGACTGGCTTTCCCTTGTAGGTGCAACCGAAAGCGTGAGAGGAGTCAAACACGACGGCCAGGTCGCGCATAGTAGCCTCTGCCACGACCGCGTCGATGTCCACGGTGCGCCCCCACAGATTCACCGGGATGACACCGCTGGTCAGTGAAGTGGCCAAGCGTCTGATCCAGCGGGGGTCCAGATGGTGTGTGGTGGGCATGATGTCCGCGAATATCGGCCGCACGCGTTGCCATTCCAACGCATGGGCGGTGGCGACAAACGTCAGTGCGGGGACGATTGCGTTGCCCTTGAAATTGAGGGCCCGTGTGGCGATTTCCAATGCCGCGGTACCGTTGCTCATGGTTACGCAGTGTTTGACGCTCAGCAGCTCAGTCATGCGACTCTCCAGTTCGCGGACCAGTGGACCGCGGTTGGTGAGTACGCGCCTGTTCAGCAGGTTTTCGACCCGCGTTAGAAATCGCTTGGTGTCGCCGATGTTTGGCGTACCGACATGGAGCGTGCGGCTGAATTCCGGATCACCGCCGAACAAGGTGAGCCGCTTGATGCTCACGATGGTCCTCCGACCGCCCGGCATGCGATCAGTGGCCGCCGGTAAAACTCACCGGGAAAGCAGTCCAGGTCGAGCCACGGTGCTCGTGCGTGCAAGGTCTTCGCAGTGATTGCCGAGGACGAGCGAGCCCGGTCGCAGATTTCTTTGATCAGGGTCCGCGGAAGGTTTCGAAATCGGATGTCACCGTCTGGGAGCTTTTGTGCAAAGGCGATGTGGTCAATGTCCCACCCGGCGGCCAGGAGCAGGTCGGTAAGATAGGCGAGTTTGCGCGGTTCGTCTCGGGCGTCGACAATCGGATTGGACTTATCCCCCCCACGATTCGTGCCCATCTGAAATAGCATTCGGTTTCCCGCTTGCCTCAAACCGCCTAGCATCGCCACCGCCATTTCCCGGAACTCGTCGTTGCTCCGCCCGACGTCGATGTCGAAGTCGCAACCCAGGTGGTGCAATACGTTCATAAACAGCACCAGATCGTAGGGCGGCAGACGGTGTGAATCCGCCACCTTGACCGGTTTCGGTTCGATTTCGAGGTTGTGCAGCTGAAATGCGATGCGCACAAGCCTCATGAATCCCACGTGTTGTGGATGGAACTCGTAAGCAGTGAAGCGGCACTTTGTAAAGCGTTGTGCAAGGCTCAGTGCGAAATAGCCGGTATTTGCCCCGATGTCGATGACGTGCTCACCAGGTTGCGGGGGACAATGTTCCAACAGATACCGGTAGCGGGGTTTGTCACTGCGCCAGCACTCATCAATCGAAACCTGAAAGCCTAACGCGTCCTCAACGAAGGCGGGCACGTTCTGATACGAGGTGTGTTTCGATCCATCGAAGTACAGCGCACGCAACTCCGTTATCAGGTCGGTCGCCGCCCTCATATTTCCCTCCGTCTTCGCATCGTGAACGTGTGGATGATCTCGTGAAGAAATAATCGCGCGGTGCCCGGACGCAGGTAGATATCGGAGCACACGCCACAAGCAATGTCCGAAAAGCGCAGCCGACGATTATCAGGGTGTTTCTGCAGAGCATGTTGTGATAGCAGGTTTTGCAGTACGCCGCCCAGCCAGAAATATCGCGCGCTGCGGATATCGGTGGCCCCCGAACTCATTGCGCGGACAGCCAACTGATCCTGTATGAAAGCCCGCACGAGATTGCTACCGCCGTCCATTGACAATTGCAGCGGTCCCCACAACCTCGGGTTGGCCTCGATCATCGTATAGTGACCGCCGCCTCCTTTCAGTTCGATCATTATCAGGCCGTGAAATTCGAGTCCGATTAATATGGACTTGTAGCTTTCGGCGATGGGCGCTTGATGCAGATTCGCGCTGCGCGCCATGACGATCGATTTACCTCCGGCCTGTTGCAACAGATTCTCCTGCGAAAACCGGACATCGCTTCCGTCCCGCCGGACATAGAACAAAAGATAGTGGCTGGGCCCGGCAACGTAAGCCTGATAGAAATACTCTCCTGCATCGCACTGGTGGTGGAACGCCTGAAGGTCGGTATCGCCGCGCAATATCACCGGATACAGAATCCGGCCATCAACGAGATTCCGATACGGCTTTGCCACGCAGGGGAATTCGAGAGCATTAACGGATAAGTACATGCGTGGCACGGGCTGTCCTTTGGATTGGCAGATCGACTGGAAGCTGTACTTATCGGATATCCGATGATAGGTCTCGGCATTCACGAGCGGCAGTGTGCATCCGAGTTTCGCGAGTTCGGTGCGATGGTCCAGCAAAAACCGGTTGAGCGCCTCGGAGGAGGGGCAGATACAAAAGGAATGCTTGCCGCTTTGGTGTTGAGCCTGGGTGATGGCGCGGGAGATATCGGTCCAGTCCAACTGGTCTTTACGCCGCACTGCATGGATGTGGCTCTTGAAGCATGTCTTTTGCAACGCGTCTTCTACGCCGCGGGTAATAATCGAAAAACTCCGCCCCAGCCGTTCCAATTCGCGGCAAAATGCAATAATTGCCCTCAGATTGGTCCCGCCAAAGACTAGAAACGCCTCGGCGCCCCGGCGACCGGTGTCAACTAGGCGTGGCGAAGGATGAGCCGGCGATGGTGCGGGCAGAACCAATTGCGTTGTCTTTTTGTTCCGTTGGTTTCATCCTCACGAGTGCAAGTTCCGTACCACTGCTGGAAACTGCGGGCTGGTCCGCAATACGTCAAGGATTTGACGCGCCAAAGCGGCAAAGGGTTGCCTGGCGCGGCAAATCTTCGACGTGCATCCACCGTCAATCGGGTTGCTGGCAACACCGTGGCCACGCCCCGAATTGCGCCCAAGAAAACCGATTTCTATAACAGATTGATCAAAAAAGGTTTGCAGACTTCCTTCACTATTGAGATCGCGACGATCCCGGCCAGGATGACCAGAATCGTGCTGAAATCCCACTCATTCAGAACGTATCCTAAGGCCAAGGCTGCGGCCGAGGGGTGTTCGGTCTTAGTGACGACCATGGCGAGGATCGGCTGCCTGTCGCGACGGCTCCGAACACGATGAGTAGCGGTCCGGTGCTGGTCCAGATACCCGTTTGCATGAGCAAGGAGGCGGTGCCCGCCCACAAGCAGCCCACGCAGGTGCCGACGATGTACCCACCAATGAGGTAGCGTCGCTTCGATGCGTTGACATGGGGCATGGTGAAGGCGATGAAGGAGCTTGCTCCCAGCGAGGCAATCAGCACCGTTTGTTTCACCGAGTCCAACAGCAACAAGACAATGAATATCGTCAGCGTTGCGATGCCGCACTGCGCGATATACCGCGTCGGGTGCCGGCAGAACTCGGGATCCAGGAAATGGCCCCAGAGTATCTGGCGAGCTGCCGACGATGTGCTCGATCCTGTAGAGGCTTGACGGCCGGTCGTCATCACGATTCCCCGTATAATGGTCAGCTCACATTTCTCACCCAGCGGCGTCAGCCCACGGCGCCTCGCACACCGGCGCGAATACGACGGCGGCATCCGGATTCCTGGAGAGAAATGCGGATTAGGTTCCTGGGTGCTGATTTACTACTGCACCGATATCGGTAACATCGGCAGTTTCCAAAGAATCTGAATCGTTGAAATCGCTATCAGATTGCTGAAGGGTTCTGGTATTTTTCCAGCTGGTAGATGAACGCCAACACTTCGGCCACAGCCTGGTAGAGTTGCACCGGGATTTCGGCATCGAGTTCGACTTGCGCGAGCAGGCCGACCAGTTCGGGATCTTCGTGCAGCGGCACGCCCGCTTGTTTGGCGATGCCGATGATTTGTTCGGCGATCAGTCCCCGTCCCTTCGCCACCACCCGGGGCGCACCTTGGTCACGTTCATACTGAAGCGCGACCGCGTTGCGATACTCATTGTGCCGGTTCTTATTCACGCCTGAATATCCACCAGTGGTGTATGGAAGTCTGGGGTTTCCTCGAGATGAAGTCCATGCAGACACACGACAGATTCCGCTGTCAGCCCGGTTTGCTGCAGGCGTCCGCACAGGTCATCGAGATGGGCCCGGGCAAGTTTTACCGTCCCATCGCGCTCCGCCTGCAACACCACCGAAATCGAACTGCCCGACAAGGTAAGCCGCGCCTGCACCCCACCAAGCGCCTGTAATTGGACCGAAAATACGATAGAAAAAGACCCATCTGGCTGTTGTTCGTCCCGCGATTGCTCTTTTTCGATACGAAAACGCACGAGTTGTACCGTTTCGCCATCCCGCACCGGCAGTTCCAGCATCCAAACGGACCGCGCGCCCTCCTGTTCGATCAAGGAGGTGAGTTGATGCAGTTGAATTCGGGCAAGCGCACTTTCCACCTGTTGCGATAATTCGATCAATGCCTTGAGAGACGCGGCTTCCCGTGCCGAAACCGGATTGGGATTTGCCGGCCCTCGCGTTTGTTGGCCCGGCCGTGAAGGCACGCTGGTTTTTTTCTCGTGACGCCCGGATTGGGCCCTGATCTGCTCTAGAGCACTCGACAGCGCCGTACGCAGACGCATTAGGCCTGCCTTGAAATCGCGTTCCAACGTGCCGTCACGCAACTCGGAAAGTAGCTTCGACAAGCGTTGCTCCAGGAAATGACCGCTGTTCAACAATGCCTGCTTCACGATTTCCCCGGACAAAGAACCGCTGACCTCCATCAGTCCCTGCGTGATCTGGCGGGCCAATTGCGTAATCGAACCGGGTAGTCGCATCCCGCCGGTTTGACGCGCGATACGATGAAGATTCATCAACAACATAATGACCGATCCCTGTCTCGGCAGTTGTTGCCGAATTGCCTGGACCAGACTCGAGGAATGAAGTTGTTGGTCCAGTATTCTGAGCCGGATCTCCGGGCCAATCTTGTCGACAACCAGCGTCAGGGTCTGACCGGCAATCAACGGTAAGGTGGTCCGTGCGTTGAACGTGGATTGGTTCACCTGGAGTGTAACCGTGCCCTGTTGCGCCACAGTGAGAACGGTGCCCGTGAGCTGCTGCCCGATCGCGAGCCCACGGAGCTGGGCATGGTTCGACGACACCGTGAGCAGCTGCTGGGTGACGAGTGAGTTTGATATGGATTCCATGACTACGGTCTCATGGTGTTATCTCGACACGCATACAGTTCAATACAAGGTTTTTGAACGCGCAGTGTCTGTGCGGCACTATGGATCGGGTTGACCCGGCGCGTGGCATCTACGGGCATCAGGCGACCAGCAGTGCGTCCGATTTCGATTGCCGCAAGCACGTTCGAATTACGTTGGCCAAGGCCACCCACACGCAGACCACCGCGAAACAGGAGTCAAACTCGCGGACGGACGCGTCGCTGGACGGTTTAGGTTGAGCATTTCGTGCGTAATGACGGACCCAGTGCGGCGCCTCTTGATAAAACAGATACGGCACAAAGAAGCGCTCGATCTCCCGATCGGTTGCGGGGGTTTCGAACCAGTCCCTATGTGCGGCCTTAAAGACGTCGAATTCACTCCATCCCCGAATGCGTGCGATGTTCGCCACTAAGTCGGTGTCGTTTTGACAATGGTTAGCCCGATTCATGCCCTATCCCTCTCAGGTCGATGACTTTTTCGCGATGCGGCTCTTTAATGAGAGTAGTCGGCCAGTTGGACGAAAACTAAAGCCGTCGCCGAATCGAGCGCTTCGACTATCGGAGTAGTCCGAGTAGTAAGGCGCTCAAGATCCGGATCCTGGGGCCGCTAACGATAAAAAGGTTTGAGGTCCGGATGAACGCAATGCATTCGACAGTTCTCCCTCTGGAGATAGCGAATGGGATTCGCCGTTGGCGCGAACTCCCTCCGGTACACGAAAGTCATCAACGTTTGATGAGCGTGTTGAACGACGACACGAATGCCCGGGATCTCGCCGACGCGATCGAGACCTGTCCTGAGGTCGCGGCGCGGATCCTAGGGCTCGCCCGATCGGCGTATTTCGCCCAGCGTATCCCGTGCCGGTCGATTCACGATGCGATCGTGCGGGTGCTCGGGTTCAGCCTCGTCAAGAGTTTGGTAATCGGCATAATTATGAGCGGTTCGTTTCCTCCGGGACGATGCCCCGGTTTCAACTCACGGCTTTTCTGGTCAAGCGCCGTGTTGAGCGCAACCCTGGCGCGTTCGCTGGCAAGGATTACTGCGCCGCTCCACAGACCCCACCCGGATGAGTGCTATCTGTGCGGTCTGCTGCACAACATCGGAGTGCTGGTCCTGGCTCATTTGTGCCCTGACGATATGTCCATGGTCTTCGCAGAGGCAGCGCAAGATCCTGCATGCACGTTGATGGACGCGGAATCCAAGATGCTTGGGTTCGATCACACACAGGCCGGTGGTGTATTGGCGCGACGGTGGCAGCTTTCGTCAGATGTACGCACGGTGATCGAGAAGCACCGGGACGTTGATTACTGGGGGACATTTTGGTCATCGTGTATGCTGGTAGGCGCAAGCGCTAATGTCGCCTCACAAATACTAAACCGCGATGATGACGCGGAGCTGCGGTTTCCCGATCTGGTGAAGTTACGGATAACCCCGGATGAGGTCGCCGCCGTCTCGCAACGAACGGTAAAGGAGCTCGCAAGTGTTCTGGAATTGGTCGATGTGTTTGTGTAAGCCATGACCAGGACGCACATATCCGGTTCGTTAGCGAGCATTGAGGCGGCACGTCGTATTCGCACTGAGTATTACACACTGGTCGAGGCCTTATCGGCGATCAGGGCGCTGTCCGATATCGATCTGCGGAATGTGACGGAACGTGAACTGTTGTCGTGCGCCGCGGAGGCCGTGGTCGAACGTCTGGATTTCGAGCGCTGCAAGTTCATTCTGCTGCGTGACTGCCAGGCTGAAACTGTTGTCAATGTGCATGCGCAATGTACAGAGCCCGGTGGTCAATCTGACCTGGCACCGGCGGATTCCGGTGACGACCCAACATGTTTGTCGGATGTTGAGCTCTCGCCGCTGTGCGGAGACTGTCTCGGCGATCCGCCGATAACATTCCAGAAATGTCTCCATGAAGCCGATGATCCAGCGTGTGTCCCGGTCCGCATTTTCGGCGGCGAGGTTGCGGTCATCCACGCCTACAGTCGTGATCCGGGTGATCAGCAAGCATCACGCCGGCGCACCCTTGTGGTGTTCAGCAGCTTTCTCGGGCAGATGATGAAAAGCCATCGGCTGTTCAATGATATGGAATCTCTGGTTGATGCGAAGACTCGCGAAATCGCCGATGCCAATGATCGCCTGAGGCAGGAAATCGAGGTTCGCAAACGGATCGAAAACCAGGTGCGCGACGCCAAGGAGCGCTTCCAGGACTTCGCTGAGGTGGCCGCAGACTGGTTCTGGGAAACCGGACCGGATCTCGGCGTGACCTTCCTCTCGGAACGCTATCAACGGGTCACCGGCATCGATCCACACACCGTCATCGGGCAACCCTACCAATTCATCCCCAACCACAACGAGATCGAAGGATGGGGAAAACATGTCCATGACCTGGAACTGCACCGGCCCTTCAAAAACTTCCAGTTTGTCGCAAGCTGGCCTGACGGCAACTCGCGAATACTGAGTGTCAATGGAAAGCCGGTTTACGATAAAGACGGGGTGTTTCGTGGTTACCGTGGTGCCGGCCAGGATGTCACCGAAACGCACAAGTTATCGGATGAACTCGCCTATAACGCGATCCACGATCCGTTGACTGGCCTGTTAAACAGGCAGCAGTTTGAGGTCAATCTGCAGCAGCTCATCGCAGAGACGAAGAATCATCGATCCGTGCACTACCTTTGTTATCTTGACCTGGATCAGTTCAAGGTCATCAACGATACGTGTGGACATGAGGCGGGTGACGCGTTGTTATGTCGACTGGCACAGTCGTTGCCAAAACAAGTCCGGAGAGAAGACGTGCTTGCGAGACTCGGTGGGGATGAGTTCGGATTGCTAATCAAAAACTGTTCAGCCGAAGACGCGACGCGTATCGCCAACTCATTGTATCAAGCTATCCAAACATTCCGGTTTTCCTGGGATTCCTCCGTATTCAGCTTGGGTGTCAGCATCGGCGTGGTTCCGATAAACGAACATACGAAAAGCGTTACGAGTGTGCTCAGCGCCGCGGATACGGCATGCTATGTGGCGAAGAGCGAAGGGCGCAATCGCATCCATATCAATGACGAACACGGTGTAAAGTTGGTGCGCCGGAGGCGCGAAATGCTGTGGGTCTCCGAGATCACTCGGGCTTTGGAGGAAAACCGGTTTCAGCTTGTTTTCCAGCCCATTGTCAGCGTACTGCCTTACTACGAACAAGGTATCAGATACGAAATCCTGGTCAGAATGCGGGACGAGGCGGGGAAGCTGATAATGCCCGGTGAATTCCTGCCCGCCGCCGAACATTATTCCATGTCAACCCGCATCGATCGCTGGGTCGTGGATGCCAGCCTGACGTGGTTGGTCGAGCATCCTGGTCATGTTGAAAAGCTGCGTTCGTGTTCGATCAATCTTTCCGGACACTCAATCGGTGATCGCGAGTTTCTCACTTTTCTCGAAGAACAGTTCGACCAAAAAGGCATTCCTGCGGACAGGATCTGCTTCGAAATCACGGAAACTGCCGCGGTCGCCGATCTCACCAATACCGCATCGTTCATGCAGGTGTTTCAAGCACGCGGTTGCCGGTTCGCCCTAGATGACTTCGGCAGTGGTTTATCGTCGTTCGCATATCTCAAGACGTTGCCGGTCGACTATGTGAAAATCGACGGCTTGTTCATCAAGAACATCGAGGAAGATCCAATTGAATTTGCGATGGTGAAGGCAATCAATCAAATCTGTCAGTTGATGGGGAAGCAGACCATAGCGGAATACGTGGAGAGTAAACCGGCGTTGGACATGTTACGCCGTATAGGCGTCAACTTCGCGCAAGGATTTGGTGTCGCCCGGCCGTTGCCGCTCACGGCACAAAATATCGACGCGTTTTACAACCGGGCTCGTTAGACGCGTCCCAAAACTTTCTGTGTGATATCTGGAACTTGACCGTCCTGGTTATAGACGTTGTTGTCGGGCGACTCTCCACGTAGAAAAGACAACATATGCTTCACAATCCGTTGAGACAGGGCGTTGAGTTCACCATTTCTCGTATTGTCATTTTGACAGCGTCTGATTAGCGCCTGGATCTCGTCCCAGGTGCCTCTTAAAGCATGACGGAGTTCGGGGTCGCATCGCAGTATGAACTGATCGATGCCGGAAGGATTGGACATAAACCCAGCCTCAGTCAGCAGTGCCCGACGTACCTTGTCCTGTTGCTCCAACTCTTCTATGAGGCGATGTTTACTCTCGGCGGCGTTTTCAATCTCCGCAACATCGGTTGCCTGGAGTGCGGCCAATTCCAAATCAATGGATTCAAGCAAACAGCACAAGAGCTCATGCTCCCGCTGGAATAAGGTCAGAAGCGACTCCGCGTAACGTGCGATTTGGTCCGGTGAGAGCTTAGCGTCCACGATTGCCGAGCGCGCTGTCGAATGCTACGAGCTTTTCGGCAACCTGGTTCGAATCGATCTCAAAACTCCCATTTTCAATCGCCTGCTTTATGGCTTCAACCCGCTTACTGTCAACATCGGGCAGCTTGGCCAATTGTTCTTCGACCTGCTGGAGTGCGGTGGCCGTGGATGTGAGGCTCACACGATCGTCTGTGCCCGCTTCACCCGAACCCCGGCTGGACTCGCTGGTGGGTTGAGATTTTGGCTCTGCACCGGACCCGTCCCCGACGCGCGCAGCGGGTGCGCCGGTGGTAGGGGAACCAATATCATTGACGGACATGGCTTTTTTCTCCTAGCTGTTCATGTATATTAGCGGCCGGTTCGGGGAGAACTTTAGCTTGATTCCCATTTAACATCCAGGGGTTACACTCAATGCCGAACATGGATTGTCCCGGCGGCGGTCACCGTACCCTCGACGACCCGCCCGGAACTGAGATTCTTTGCTCGTACGTGATCTCCAGAGGCGCCATCCATCAACGCTTTGCCCTTCATTTGCACCGTTAGCCGACCGGCATCGGCAAGAATCGTCACCCGTTCCCCGCGTCTGACCAGCCGCTGCTTTTCCAGCGCTGCCGGTTCGATCACACTTCCGATCGGCATCGGCCGCCTCGTGACGTGACCCAGGGCCTGGTCGGTCTCCTCAAGATAACCGGCGGTAAGATTCGATACGTCCCGCTGTTCCAGCTTGATGTGGTCTTTACTGACGACGGTCTTGCGCGGAACGGCACGCGTGGTTATCACCACCGTACGGTACACTTTGATCCGACCCGGCACGTAGATCAGCCACGGCGATGGGCCAAGACAACGTACGCCAACGGTCGTATTTCCGGAAGTCGCCCCGCCCGCAGAAAAAAACAACTTCAGCGGCTGGCCACAACGCGCAAGCCGTAATCGCGAGTCGATGACCCCCACTTCCACGTGGTCCGGTGACGCGACGCTGCCGTTGCTGGAATAAAGAAACTCGCTCACCGCTTTGCGCACCTCGTCCAGATCGTGCACTGCATAGGCGGTAGTGGACGCGTGGGATACGATGCCATCACCGATACACATTGCCACGATCAGGGCGGTAACCCAGTGTGGTCGCCAAGTCCGTGCAGTTCTCATGTGGCTAGGTCCGTTGTTCATGTTGAATACCTATCCCGGTGTCGAAATTCCGGCGTTTCGGTCGCTACGCAGTTGATAGCAGCAAAATTTGTGCCATTTCGGTGATACGGGGCGAAACAATGCGGCTACGCACGATTGTCGGGGACACCCAGCGCCAGGTCACTGATGATACGGTTCAATGCCGCGTCGAGTTGCGAAGTGTAGGATGCAAACAATTCTTCGCGGGTCCCCGGAGTGATCACTTCGGGTACGTCCTGGGGTGGCCCCACTTCAAGTTTGGCGAGGGTTAACCCTTGTTTGCTCAGAGCGAGTTCAATGGCCGTCTTCGCCGCTTCGAGTGCCGCGCGCAGCTCCGGGTCCTGGACCGCAAACGCTAAATCGACGGACTCGTCCGTGATATCGACCCTTGCTTCAACGTGCCCATACGTTGGGTGGTCGACAGCGAATTGGGCGTTTGGAACTTGCGCGGTAGAGATATTGGCGACCGCCTTCGCGATCTTTTCACCGAGATATTCCGGGTTCTTCAGTTCGTCGGAGCCGGGCGCCAACCGGTTCACCGCCTTGGCATCCGACTTCTCGGCCTCGGTGTGCGACGCTACCCCTTCCGGTTTCCCGGTAACCAATAGTTCGTTGGATGGTGGTTCACCGATATTTGCCAGCAATTGGGCAAGGGCGTTTTGTGGATCCCGTTCCAAGCCATCGTAGACCGTGTTGAGAATTCCGTTTCCGTTCATTGAAATCCGTGAGTAGGTCACTGATTCTATAGTGATACCCGAAGACGGCGTTATGCCAGCGGACGACAGCGGCAAGCTTTGGCCGCCCATGGCAAAGGGTTGCCACGGTGCGGGTGCCATCATGGCAGGAGACTGACCCGCCAATATTCCAGGCTGCTGCAGTAACTGAAGTTGCTGATTGAACAGTGAATGGAACGGCAGTTGCCCTTCGTTCAAACGCGCAGCCTGGACAGCGGCTTCCGCTCCGCTCGCCGGCACCGCAGTCTGCGTGTTCGATCCAATCAGCGGGGAAAGTAGATAGTTCATGAGAATCTCCAGGTCCGTTCGTTAAATGTTTGTTTGGAGTGTTAAGCAATCTTCATGCCATCAATGACGATGGAAGACTCAACCCGCAATTTGCACTGAGGATCCTGTTGCAACGATTCCGGATTTGCTGGTGCGATATGCGGGCTAAAGAAATTCCCATCCGCTCCCGATAACACAAACGAGGTTAGCGGCTGGCGGGGATGGAGGTTGTTCAGCACCCCGGTTGCATGCGTGTACAAAGGTTCGCGCGCCAACCACGCCGAGCCAACAATGCTGGCTCATTATGCCGGTGATGATCGTGTGTTTTGGTGGAGAAAAATGTGGATCCCGCAACATTAATTGGCTTGATCGGTTGTTTGTCGATTATTAGCGCCGCCGTGTTGATGGGGCCAAATGCCCTGATATTCGTCAATCTGCCGGGGCTGTTTATCGTGTTAGGTGGGACCTTTATGGCGACCCTGGTCAAGTTTCCGTTGGCCACCACGCTGGGTGCGTTCAAGGTCGCGGTCAAGGCCTTCTTTCACAAATCAGAGAAACCAGACGAACTCATAAAGAACGGTGTTGAACTTGCCAATATTGCGCGCAAGGGCGGCTTGCTGGCTTTGGAGGACGCCAACGTCAGTAACGATTTCCTGCGCCAGGGGATTCAGTTGTGCGTCGATGGCCACGATCCACAGTTGGTGCGGCGATTGCTGGCGAAAGACATCAATCTGACCATCGAACGCCACGATGAAGGGCAGGCAATTTTCAAAGCCATTGCTGATGTCGCCCCGGCCATGGGGATGATTGGGACATTGGTGGGTTTGGTGCAAATGCTTTCCAACATGGACGACCCGAAAAAAATCGGGCCGGCCATGGCCGTCGCACTGCTCACGACGCTTTATGGCGCAGTCATCGCGAACGCCATTGCGATTCCGATCGCGGCGAAACTGGCACACCGCAGCAAAGAAGAGCGGACGAACAAATCCCTTATTCTGGAAACGGTTGGCGCCATACAAGAAGGCCTTAATCCACACGTAATGGAGGATTTGCTCAAAACATACTTACCGGTCAGCCAGCGTAACGCCAAGAAAGCGGCTTGATTCAGCTTATCTCCCGGTTTTAAACCTTATTACACGTGACGACGAAATATGGACGAGCCAGTTGCATTACCGAAAAACGACGGCGGCGGCGGTGCGCCGATGTGGATGACGACCTTTGCAGACCTGGCCACGCTGTTGATGTGTTTCTTTGTTTTGATCTTGAGTTTCTCCGAGATGGACCTGATCAAATACAAGCAGATGGCGGGTTCCCTGCGGGAGGCATTCGGCTTGCAACGCGAAGTGAAAACCAAGGATCCGCCCCGTGGGGTAAACGTAATTGCCCAAGAATTCAGTGCCGGGCGCCCCAATCCAACCATACTGAATCGGGTCAGGCAACAGACGGTGGATCACCTCAAGCATTACCTGGATGTGCCGGACTATATGCGCGCAAAGCGAGACCCGCAGGTCAACGTCACCCAGGCCGATCCCAGAGCGGGTGACCAGACCGACGCCGAGCTAAAGCAGATCGAAAATGCGCTGCAGGCGGAGATCGATCGCGGGTTGATCGAGCTCGACACTGAAGAGAAAAAACTCGTCATCCGCATCCGCGAAAAGGGTGCGTTTCCATCCGGCGGCGCCCAATTGATGCAACAGTTCAAGCCGATTCTGGGAAAGATCGCAGCGGTGCTCGAGTACACCCCGGGCGAGGTGACCATTGCCGGACATAGCGACAACGTACCGATAAAGACTGCGCGGTACCGGTCCAACTGGGAGTTATCGGCAGCCCGCGCGGTGACTGTTCTGCATGAGTTGCTCCACGACCGAAAGCTCGATCCGGTACGTTTCCAGGTAGCCGGATTCGCCGACACCCGGCCCATAGGCGAGAACAAGTCTGCAGCTGGACGCGCAAAGAATCGTCGTGTCGAGCTGACGATCATCCGTGGTGACGACAAACAGGGCGAAGCCTTCTCAGTCAGCGCGCCGGGTACCCCTCGGGTCAATACGCTTGGAATCCTGGAGGCAAACACCAGAATCGTTGACGAGATGATCAACTCCATGGATCGGGGCGAGGATCGGCCGCGTAACTCTACCGGGTCGACGCAAACCGATTGACTTTTTTGGGGCACTAGTAAGTGAGTACCGGAATCGAAAAATCTGTTCAAGCACGCAACCGGGACGGGGATCTTGAGGGTTGCGAGCGGCGGCGTTATTTCAGGATCACTGATCAAGTCGTCATCAAATACCGCGTCATCAGTGAAGCGCAGGACGATCACGGCGATACCGATGACTTATACTCACTGCGGGGCGGCTCCAAGCGTCTGCTCGGGAACCAGGATTTGATACTTTCTCGCATTGAGCAGCAATCGCCCGATGTTGCGCAGTATCTGCGGCATCTTGAGTCTCGTGTGGACGAGATGTACCGGCTGTTGCTTTTGCAGGAAGTTGAAACCGGCTACGGCAGCGTTAAGGAAGCAAGTCTGAGTGGCGGAGGTCTGGCGTTCTACGCCGGTGAGAGAATTAGCCCGGGTGTTTACCTGCAACTGAAGTTGTTGCTGATGTCCTCCTGCGTTGCGCTTATGTGCAGAGGGACCGTCGTGCGCAGCGAGCGACGATCGAGGTATCTGCCCACGCATCCTTATCGGATTGCGGTTGAATTCGAAGTGATCAATGAGAGCGATCGAGACATCCTCATTAAACACATACTAAAGTGCCAGGCGGCAAAACTTCGACACGAAAAGCCCAAGTAGTTGTTCGCGTGAAATGCACGCAGCCCTATCCCAGAGCGTCTCGGCGTTGCCGTTCCGGCGGTAATTCTTTGCCGCTGTGCGGGAATCCACGCGGGTTTGCGTGAGGCCGGCACCAGAATTCGCCCCGATCTTAGCATTGGCACGCTACTTGCTTTGTCTCTAGCGTGGATTTCAATACGCGGAGACACTGATGGGAATAAGCTTAGATAGCGCCATGGGAATACACGACGACGCCCTGCTCATCCGGGTGCGGCGGGCCGAGATTCTGGCGTCGAACCTCGCCAACGCTGATACGCCGCACTACAAATCACGTGATCTCGACTTCAAGGATGTCCTGCGACAATCCCAGCCGGACACCGACGTTGCAAAATCGATTCGCCTGATCCGGACTCACGCCAACCATGTCACTGGCGCAGGTCAGTCGTGGTTTGGAACGACTGCGTTATACCGGGTGCCTACCCAAGCTTCGTTGGACGGGAATACTGTGGATGCCGACGTGGAACGAAGCGAGTTTACCAAGAACTCCGTTGCTTATCTGGTCAGCCTGCGGCTGCTGGGAGGTAAGTTCAAGTCGATGCTCAGTGCGGTTAAGGGGGATTAGGTATGTCCTTATTATCGGTGTTTGATGTTGCGGGATCCGGGATGAGCGCCCAGGCGTTGCGATTGAATGTGATCGCGAGCAACCTTGCCAATGCGGATGCGGTGGCCGGAAACAGCAGCCAGGTCTATCGTGCGCGACATCCGGTGTTTGCTGCAGAGACGCCTCGTTTTATCGACGTGATGAACGATTTCGATGCGCAGTCGTTAGCCCGTGTCCGAGTCGCAGGCATAGTTGAGAGCGACGCCCCGCCGCACCGGCGTTACCAACCTGAACATCCGCTTGCGGACGACGAGGGTTATGTTTTCCATGCCAATGTAAACACTATCGAGGAGATGGCGAACATGATGTCCGCTTCGCGCACGTACCAAACGAATGTGGAGTTGATCAGTACATCGAAACAATTATTGCTACGTACGCTAGCTTTGGGGCAATGAGCAGAAAATCCAAACGAACGCACTGGATACGGCCATGGTGAACCCGATCGATAAAAGTTCTTCTCCCTTTGAAGGTCTTGGAATTGGATTAAAGCAGGATGACGCCAAGCCTAGTAACAAGCTGGGCCAGGAAGACTTTCTGCAGTTGATGTTGGCGCAACTTCGCCATCAAGATCCACTCAAGCCATTGGAGAATGGAGAATTCATTGGACAAATGGCCCAATTCAGTACGGTTAGCGGCATTCAGGATTTGAGCGAGGCGTTCAACGATTTCGCGAGTTCGCTGCAGTCGAATAGAGCCTTGCAAGCCTCCGGTCTGGTGGGTCGCTCAGTGATGGTGCACGGAGATCAAGCGGCCCTGGAAGCGGGCGGTGTGGTCCAGGGCGCGGCGGTTGTCCCTTCCACGGCCACCGCAACAACGGTGAGCATCCAGGATAAATCCGGTCAGACCGTGCGCAGCTTTGAACTCGGTCCACAGCCGGAAGGTCAGGTGAAGTTTACCTGGGACGGTTTGAGCGATACTGGCCAGCCGCTCGCGCCCGGCAATTATCGAATCCGTGTGGATGCGATGGTGGATGGAGAGGTGTCGGCGGTGCCGACATTGATCGCGTCCAAAGTCGAAAGCGTCAGTCTTGGACAGGGAAGTGCGCAGGACATCACCCTCAATGTCGCGGGAGTGGGTCCCGTATCATTGGCTGATGTCGATGAGATCTTGTAAATGAACCCAGTCCGCATTTCTCCCCAGCTCCTTGCTGCGGAACCGCAAGCGCGCATGTCTGCTGCGTTGCGCTCGTTCCGGGTGCGCCACGTACCGTCGAGTACGTCTGCGCGCCTGAACTGTCGCACGCCTTGTATCCACGCGCCCCTGCGGTCCCTCGCGATAGGATCCGGTGAGTAAGGCCGGCTAGTGCAAATACACCGACAGTCAACCTTATAGGGGGTAGATCATGCCTTTTCGTACCGCAGTGAGTGGACTGAGTGCCGCGCAATCCGACCTAAAGGTCATCAGCAATAATGTTGCGAACAGCAACACGACGGGATTCAAATCGTCGCGCGCCGAGTTTGCCGACGTGTACCCGGCGAGCCAGTTCGGGGCAAGCTCGTTCGCGATTGGCGGCGGTGTCCGCCTCAACAATGTTAGACAACAGTTTTCCCAGGGAGCTACCACCTTTACCAACAATAATCTGGACCTGGCGATCAACGGTGCCGGTTTTTTTCGCCTGAGCAATGGTGGCGAGATTATCTACTCACGGGCAGGGGCCTTCGGCGTCGATGAGGCGGGCTATGTCGTCAACGCGTCGGGCATGCGCTTGACCGGGTTTGGCGCTGAAAACGGCAACATCAGCGGCATCGTGGAGGATCTGCAGATTGACGCCGCCGACAGTGCGCCGAAGACGACGACAAATGTGGAATTCGTCGCCAATCTGGACGCCGGTGAAAACGCCAAGATCGCCAGTGATCCCGTGCTTGCCATGGGCGTGCCTTTGTTGGACGCAAACGGTAATCCCTTTGTGCCGGCGCGATTCGAATCGCCCGACCCCAGCAGCTACAACCACACGGCGACGTTTCAGGTGTTCGACAGCCTCGGCGTTCCGCATAGCGGGTCGTTGTATTTCCGCAAGAATGCCGACAATGATTGGGAAATGCAGATGTCCATCGACAATCAGGCGTTTACCGTCCCGGCGGAAGGCATCAACCTTCAGTTCGATAACGTCGGTAACGTCATCGTGCCAGCCGGGCCGCCGCTTGGTGAGTTGAACTATGCCGCCATCCCGGTCGGAAGTGGCGCTGCGGACCTCAATTTCGCCCTGGATCTCTCCGAGGTTACGCAATTTGGAAGCGCGTTCGGCGTCAATGCCCTGGTACAGGACGGCTTCACCACTGGTCGATTGAGTGGCATCGAGGTCGACGACACTGGCCAGTTGATCGCACGATACACCAACGGCGAACTCCAGGTGTTGGGCCAGGTCGCGCTGGCCAATTTTTCGAATCAAGAGGGTTTGCGGCCCCTGTCGGAGACGGTGTGGGCGGAATCCACCGACTCCGGACCGGCGCTGTTGGGCGCACCGGCAACCGCCAGCCTAGGCGTGATTCAGTCGGGCGCGCTGGAGGACTCCAATGTGGAACTGACCTTGGAACTGGTAAAACTGATTGTCTCCCAGCGCAATTTCCAGGCCAACGCCCAGGTGATCCGCACCGCCGACGACGTCACGCAGACCATCGTCAATCTCAGATAATCTTGACCCGCAACGAGGAGTTTTGACATGGATCACATGATCTACATCGCAATGACCGGTGCCACTGAGGCGATGCTGGACCAGGCGGTGACCAGTCAAAATCTAGCGAACGTCAGTACTCCGGGATTTCGCGCCGATCTGACGGCGTTCCGCAGCAAGCCGGTGTTCGGACCCGGCCATCCAACGCGTGTCTACGGCGTCGTCGAACCACCGGTCGCCGACTTGTCAGCGGGCAGTCTGCAACGGACCGGTCGCGACCTGGATATCGCGGTTCAGGGTGCGGGATGGATCGCGGTTCAGGGTGCGGATGGTAAAGAGGCGTATACGCGGGCCGGCGACTTGCGCTTAACCCCGAACGGACTGCTGCAAACCGGCGCCGGGCATCCGGTTCTCGGAGACGCCGGGCCGATCGCCATACCTCCATCCGAGAAGCTGGAGATCGCTCCCGACGGCACGATCTCCATCCAGCCACGCGGCCAGGGTCCCGCCAACCTGGCTATCATCGGTCGAATCAAGCTGGTGAAACCGCCACTGGACAGTCTGGCAAAGGGAGTCGACGGTTTGATACGTCTCAAAGACGGTAGCATTGCACCGGCTTATGGCGGCGTACGGCTCGATATCGGCGCGCTGGAGAACAGTAATGTCAATGCGGTGGATGCAATGGTCAGGCTTATCGAACGATCGCGGCAATTCGAGATGCAGATCAAACTCATGAAGATTGCCGTGGACAACGATCGCGCCTCAACCCAGTTGATGCAGATAAGTTAACACCCGGCAACATCGAACAGATCGAATAAAGGAGCAGATTTATGAACCCAGCACTGTGGATCGCGAAGACGGGATTGGATGCTCAGCAGACGCGGATGTCGGTGATCTCCAACAATCTCGCAAACGTGAATAGCACGGGATTCAAGCGTGATCGCGCCGTGTTCGAGGATCTGTTGTATCAAAACATCCGCCAGGTTGGGGCGCAGTCCTCGCAGGATACGCAGTTGCCCTCCGGTCTCGCGCTGGGGACCGGCGTGCGCGTGGTCGCCACCGAAAAACTGCACAGCCAGGGCAATCTCGAACAAACCGATAATCCACTCGATATGGCGATACAGGGGCGCGGTTTTTTCCAGATCCTACTCCCCGACGGCAATCTCGCGTATACCCGGGATGGGTCGTTTCAGGTCAACGCGGACGGCGAGATAGTCACCGCCGGCGGCTATCAGTTACAACCCAGTATTACCGTTTCGGACAACGCGATTACCATAACCTTGGGCTCCGACGGCATCGTCTCGGTGCTGACGCCAGGTTCCGCGGCGACAACCCAGGTCGGGAGTATTCAGCTCGCGGATTTCATCAATCCGACCGGGTTACAGGCAGTTGGTCAGAACTTGTTTCTGGAATCGGCGGCGAGCGGTTCTCCACAGACCGGCACCCCCGGTCTGAACGGTTTGGGCACGTTGGTCCAAGGGTCGGTGGAGAGTTCCAACGTCAATGTGGTGGAGGAGCTGGTCAATATGATTGAAACCCAAAGGGCCTACGAAATGAATTCGAAGGCGATATCGGCGACGGATCAAATGCTCGCTTACGTGAACAACAACCTGTGACGATTTGCGGAGCGGGTTTGATGGGCGTCCGTCGATGTCTTCGTTTGACGTGTGTGGGGGCCGTGCTGGTCGTGACTGGGTGCGCGAGTTATTACGAACCGAAGTCTGGTTTCGAGGTTACGTATCCCGAGACGGCGACACCGCTACCGCAGATCAACGGCGCAATCTACCGGGAGGGTTACACGAGGCTGTATTTGTTTGAGGATCGCAGAGCGAGAGGTGTTGGTGATGTGATCACCGTCATTCTCAACGAAGAGATCAGCGCCGACAACGAATCCGAGGCCAATACCAGTAAAGAAAATGACATCGATATCGATAGTCCCAAGTTGTTCGGCTATACCTTGCCCCGGGGTAACGCGACCTTCACCCTTGACCAGGAGCTCAAATCGTCACAGGAATTTAGCGGGAAAGGAAAACGCAAGCAGGGAAACTCAATGACCGGCACAATTACCGTGACGGTGGCAAACGTGTTACTGAATGGAAACCTGGTCGTTCGTGGTCAGAAGTGGATCAGCCTCAATCAGGACAACGAGTATATCCAGATCGCCGGGATAGTCCGCCCTGAGGATGTCAGCGTTGAAAATACCGTTTTGTCCACCCAGGTAGCCAATGCCCGGATCGTATATCAAGGCAAGGGTCCGGTAGCGAGCGCGAGCAAGTTGGGCTGGTTAACGCGTTTCTTCCTGTCCCCGATATGGCCGTACTGACGCCGGTACCAAGGTGAAATGAAATGAAAGGAAAAAGGATGTGGACAGGTTTTGTGGTGCTAGCGCTGTTGGCAGTACCCGCCAAGGCTGAAAGAATCAAGGATCTGGCCAATATCGCCGGCGTGCGCACGAATCAGTTGATCGGATACGGGCTGGTGGTGGGTCTGGATCAGAGTGGTGATCAGACCAGTCAGACCCCGTTCACGACCCAGAGCCTCAAAAGTTTCTTGAAGAAGTTCGGAGTCAACCTGCCGCCGAACAGGGATCCGCAAACAAAAAATATCGCGGCGGTAGTCGTTCACGCCACGTTGCCGCCGTTTGCAAAATCCGGCCACACCATCGATGTGACGGTATCATCGCTGGGTAATGCCAAGAGCCTGCGGGGTGGTAGCTTACTAATGACACCCCTCAAGGGTATCGATGGTCGCGTGTACGCGATTGCACAGGGCGAGCTGATCGTGAGTGGTTTTGGCGCCGAAGCCGATGGATCGAGCATCACCGTAAACGTACCGAGTGCCGGGCGAATTCCCAACGGCGCTATTGTGGAACGCGGCGTACCGAGTCCGTTTGTATTCAATGATCGCCTCGTGTTGCAGCTGCACGACATGGATTTTACCACCGCTAAACGCATGACCGATACGATCAACGCCGTGGTTGGAGCGGGACAGGCACGAGCCATCGACGGTTCGACCGTTGAGGTTATGACCCCCGTGGACCCGGCCCGCCGTGTCGAGTTTGTCTCCGTTGTCGAGAATTTGACCATCGATCCTGGGGAATCCCCGGCCAAGGTCATCATCAACGCGCGCACCGGCACGGTGGTAATCGGTCAGCACGTACGCGTCCTCCCGGCGGCAGTTTCCCACGGCAATTTGACGGTGACCATCACCAGCGATCCTATCGTCAGTCAACCCCGTCCATTCTCCGAGGGTGATACGGTGGTCGTGCCGCGCAGCGAAATCGAAATCAGCGAAGAGGGAAACCGTATGTTCCTATTTCAACCCGGGGTCACCCTGGACGAGATTGTTCGCGCCGTCAACGAAGTTGGCGCCGCGCCGGGAGACCTGGTCGCCATTATGGAGGCGTTGAGAGAAGCCGGGGCGTTACGTGCGAAGCTGGTGGTCATGTGATGTTAGGACTCGGAGGTACAAACAGTTTGATCGAAGCTGATCCGACGGCGCGCTTCTATCTGGATTTTTCCGGCTTTCATGGACTGCGCTCGATGGCGCGAAGTGGATCGACGCAGGCCGTGGAGCAGATTGCATCGCAGTTCGAGTCCATATTCCTCCAGTTTGCACTCAAAGCGATGCGGCAGACCAGTTTCGACGACGGCCTGCTGGACAACGACCAGAGTCGTTTTTATCAGGGACTGCTGGATCAGCAGATTGCCTTGACTATGAGCGTAAGTGGTAAAAACCTGGGCCTGGCCGATGTCATTGCCCGCCAGCTGAGAGCGCAAACGGGCTCGTACGGCGGCGACAACGGCTTGGGGGAACACCCATCTCAGCGCGGCGAGACACAAACGCTAAAGAACGCGTCCACCCATGCCGTTAATCGATACATAGATGTCCAGAACCTGTATCGCGCTGATGAGACTCCAAAGCAGACCGAAACGCACAATGCTGGACGCGGACCGGCAATTCACGCACCGGAGCCCGGCAGCGGTGAAGCAGACAGCGATGTGTCCGCCCATGAAATCGCTGGTTCACAGGAAGCATTTGTCCGCGCTCTGTGGCCTTTGGCCGAACGCGCCGGAGAGCAACTCGGTGTGTCCCCCAACGTGTTGCTGGCGCAGGCGGCATTGGAAACCGGCTGGGGGCGCTCCGTAATGCAACGCGCAGACGGCACCAGTGCGCACAATCTCTTTGGCATCAAGGCCGGCGGAAATTGGCACGGTGAGCAGATTACTGCGCATACGCGGGAGGTCATCGACGGTCAGTACATTTCGAGGACCGCGGCGTTTAGGGCCTACGACTCGTTTGCGGAGAGTTTCGACGACTATGTGAACTTTCTGAAGGGCAATCCTCGTTATCGCGAGGTATTGAGGGTTGCCGATGAACCGGAAGCCTTTGCGGGCGCACTGCAGCGGGCCGGATTTGCTACCGATCCGAACTATGCGAGTAAGATTAAATCGATCATGCGGAGCAATATCGCGGAGCTTGAACCTGACGGAGCCGGCTCTGCTTCGACTTAACGCGAACAAAGGCCCGGACCGGGCGATGATTTGAGAAGACGCAAGCTCAATGGCAATTGGTGACTTACTGGGAAATAGCGTTTCTGCGCTGCTGACGTTTCAACGCGCGCTGGCCACGACCAGTCATAATATCGCAAACGTCAACACCGAAGGGTACAGCGTCCAGCGTGCCGAACTGGTTTCACGGCCCACGAGCGGCAGTGCCGCCGGTTTTATTGGTAATGGCGTTGACATCGCGACCGTGAAGCGCATGCGCGACCAGTTCCTTGAAGTGGAGATACGAAGTAATACCAGCACGTTTGAGTATTTCGACATGCTGTATGGATTCGCGCGCCGTGTCGAATCCGTGTTGGGCGACCCCGACACCGGCTTGAACCAAACATTCAACGATTTCTTCAGCGCGGTGGAAACCGTCGCCAACGACCCGTCGTCACTCGCAGCACGCAGTGCCATGGTTGGAAGCGGACAAATGCTGGTCGGCCAGTTTCACCTGCTTCATCAAGCCTTGCAAAGCATCGGATCGGAACTCAATGGCGAGCTTAGGAATGTAGTCAGTGAAATCAACAGCTTCGGAAACTCCATCGCTAAGATAAATCGCGATATCGTGTTCGCGCAGAGTCGGGCATCAAATCAGCCCCCCAACGATCTGTTAGACAAACGTGACCAATTGATCCTGGAGCTGTCCAAACTCGTCGATGTATCAACCGTCGCTCTGGATGACGGCTCGGTCTCGGTGTCTGTTGGAAACGGGCAATCGCTGGTGCTTGGATTCGAGAGTCAGCCGCTTTCGGTGACGAATAACCCTCTCGATCCATCACGGTTGGAGATGACCGTCGGGTTTGGCACCGAGATAACCGAGTCACTGACCGGCGGACGCATTGGAGGTTTGCTCGGGTTTCGCGATCAAATGCTTGATCCCGCTTTCAACGGGTTGGGCCGTGTAGCCATCGGGCTGGCCGAGACGTTCAATCAACAGCATCAGCTTGGCCAGGACCTGGATGGCGTTCTGGGGCAGGTGTTTTTCAACACCGCCGGTCCGGAGCTATTGCCGCATCCCCAAAACACCACTGCCAGTGGCCCGACGGTGACAATTACGGATGTCGGTCAGCTCACCGTATCGGACTACTTGCTGCGATTCGATGGTGCCGTATGGAGTCTGACGCGCCAGTCAAACGGCCAGCCGGTATCAATGAGTGGCACCGGTACCGATGCCGATCCATTTGTCGCCGACGGGTTGAGCATCAGTGTGCAAGCGCTCGGTGCAGTGGCCGGTGATGACTATCGATTTCTGGTCAGACCCACACGTGCTGTTGCGGGGCAGATCACGCAAGCGATTACCGATCCGGATAGGATCGCGGCAGCGTCCCCGGTACGCGGCGAGTCGGTGTCCGCGAACCTTGGAACCGGGGCGATTTCAAACGTGATTGTGACCGATACAACGTCGATACCATTGTCTTCCAACGGCGGCGACATCACCTTGACGTTTGATCCCGACGCAATGGGTGCCGGGGTCCCGGGCTTTGTTGTCGCTGGGGGTCCAGGCGGCACCTTGGCCTATGATCCGGCTACCGAGAGTGCCGGCAAGACTTTCGTGTTGGCGCCGCCGTTCGGCGGCCTTTCATTCACGATTTCCGGGATCCCCGTTGCAGGCGACTACTTCGTGCTGCAGGACAACATCAACGGCGTCGGAGATAATCGCAACGTATTGATGTTGGCGGAACTGCGCGATGCCTTGACGTTGAGCAATGGCAGCGCATCCTACCAGGACGCTTACATTCAGCTGGTGGGGGACAGCGGGTTGATGACCAGGCAAACGGAAATCAGTCGCGACACGCAACAGAGCGCTCGCGATTTTATTCTCGAAACCCGTGAATCTTTCTCGGGGGTCAATCTGGACGAGGAAGCGGCCGACCTACTTCGCTATCAACAAGCCTACCAAGCGTCGGCACGGGTGATTGTCGTTGCCAATGAAATCTTTCAGGAACTATTGGCTGCCGTAAGGGGATAAGCCATGCGCATTAGTACCTCGCAGATTTTTACCCAGGGCCTGGACGCGATCCTCAAACAGCAATCGAGTGCGGCCCGTACGCAAATTGAGGTCGCCACCGGGAAACGGATCTTAACGGCGTCCGACGATCCAACGGGAGCCACAAAGGCGCTCAACAAGAGGGATATGCTCGCACAAACGGAGCAGTACGAATTAAACATTATGAGCGCGCGCAACTCTATCGTTCTCGAGGAGTCGGTATTGGGGAACGTGAGTGACGTTTTGCAGCGTGTTCGTGAACTCGCAGTCGGGGCAAACAATGGTACGTTGACCGACGAGGAACGATTTGTGATGGCCGTGGAGCTTGATGAGCGGCTGAACGAGTTGTTGGCGCTCGCCAATACCAGGGCCAGCAACGGTGAATACATCTTTTCCGGATTTCAAGCCCGTACGCGGTCGTTTACGCCGAACTCGGGATCTGGTTTTGACTATAATGGCGACGAAGGTCAACGCCATCTACGGGTCAGCCCTTCGCTACAGATTCCAGTCACCGATTCGGGAGCGGAAATCTTCCGCGACATTAGAACCGGAAATGGCACGTTTACGGTGAGTGCGAGTGCGCTGAATATGGGATCGGGGGTGATGGACAACGGTAGTGTCATGGATCCGACTCTCTGGATTCCGGATACGTACTCCGTCACATTTATCACACCGAACTCCTACGAAGTTCGTGACGGTGGAGGGGGGTTGGTGACGAGTGGGACGTATGTTGTCAATGACACTATCAATTTTAGCGGTATCGAAGTGCGTATCACAGGTGCGCCTGCGTCAGGCGATAGTTTCTCGATTGAGCCGAGCCAGAATCAGGATATGTTTACTACGGTGTCCGACCTCATCACGGCTCTGAGGATCCCGGTGTCGGACGACGCCGACTTGGCCGCAGTGACCCAGGGCGTTAATCGTGCGTTGATCAACCTGGATCAGGTCCTAAACAAGGTAACTGGCACGCGCTCCGAAATCGGCGCCAGGCTCAATGTCCTGGATGACCAATCCAATTTGAATGCGGGTATGAGCGTTCAGCTCCAGCAATCGATATCGGATATCGAAGACGTCGATCTCGCGGAAGCGGTGAGCCGTTTGAACCGGCAATTGCTTGCCTTGGAGGTGGCTCAACAAAGTTTCGCCCGCATTCAGAACCTGTCCCTGTTCCAGTTCATCTAACCCGCATTTTGCACCGAGGCGTCCCGCCCCTATTCATGGCTACACACCGGGGACACCCGAAGCGTCTTCCGCGGGCAACAGCGACATCCGATTCTCCGGGTTGCTTGGTATCATTTAAGGCGGGGCTATCCCGGCCCGAACTCGATCTCCGATGCCTGCACTTGGGCTTCTATCTAAAGAAAAACTGGGGTCGGAGTTGTTCACTCCAATCCCATTTTTTGCGTTCTAGTGCCCTTGGTACATGAACAATAACGAAACGACAAAAGAAACCTGTTCACGATTGAACCGTGAAGGTGAATTGCTTTTTGAACGGGGTGAAATTTCCGAAGCCGTAGTCAAGTTTGAACACGCATTCGCGATCAATGACGAGAATCCCGAGACGTTGAATAACCTCGGCGTGTGTTTTCTGCAACTCGGTGACACGAATCGTGCGTTGCAACACTTTGTCCAGGGATTGGAGTTATCTTCTGGGCATGCCGAACTCGTGAACAACGCGTGTACGCTGCTGCGTGAACTCGGTTTGACCGAGGACGCGGAGAATCTGCACACGGCCTACCGCAAGCGACGATCGACTGAAACGGTACCACAACGACCTAGCGGGATCGAATCCAAAGGTCAGTCCTGTAATGAGAAATCGATGGCCGCGTCCCGACGTTCGCCGCGTGACCAAATCAGGTCGGTGCCACCGCTTGGTGAACAACCCCTAGTCACTGTGGTCATCCCTGTGCACGGCCAGGCACTGTTTTTGCGACACGCCCTGCGGTCGGTGTTCGCGCAGGACTATGAAAACTGGGAGATCATTGTCGTCGGCGACGAAAGTGCGGATGTTCCGACGAGCTCCGAATTCAGCGGCAGTAGACGGGTTTTGCATCTCAATCGTTGTGTGCCCTTCAATGCCGCGGCCGATAGGAACGCCGCTATACATGCAGCCAGTGGAGAGATCATCTGTTACTTGAATCCCACAGACCTCTATCTTCCGGATCACCTGTCCGCGGTGGTGGCGCTGATGCAGGGGACGCGAGCGGTTTTTGTGTATACGGATGCCCGGTGGGTAACGGAGGCGGTAAAGGATGGGCAACGGACTGCGGTATTTACCGATCTGCCCTTTCAAGGTATCGAATTTAGTCGGGATAATTTATTGATCCAAAACTATATTCCGATCACGTCCTGCGCACACCGCCGGGTTTGCGTTGATGCATTGGGGGCCTTTGATCAAGAACTAACTGCTGGCGAAGATTGGGACTTGTTGCTCAGGTACAGCGCACAGCTCGAGTTTACACACATGCCCAGGGTCACTGTCGAGATCCATCAGCCGGTGTATGCCGCGGAACACGAATCTCCCGATCCGTATGCAGAGATCTACCGACGCTATGCCGTTACTGACGCCACCGTGCAGCAGACCAGAGCGTTGACGCTGGATCGATTAAGACGCCAACAGAGTTTGCGCAACGCTGCATCGGGGCAGTCGGATTCTGTGGAGTTGTACCGATTGTGGATGGACAAACATGCGTGGCCGGAGCCTCATCGACGGATCCGTGCCGGGAGATCGGCAAAAAAGCCCCAGTCTCGGCGCAAGATTGAGGTGCTCATGGTGGTTGAGGACGAAAACGATGCAGCAGTGGCGAGGACGGTAGCGTCGTTGCGCGGCCAGCTATACGAGAACTGGCGCTTGACCGTCATCTGCGCATTCGCACGCCGCCGGGCGGACGCGCCGCACAAGCGGGTGCGCAGCATCATTCACCATGGTGATCCAGTAGGCGCCATAAACCGCATCGTGGAGAGAACCAAGAGCAACTGGGTAGCAGTTCTCGATCCCGGAGACCGCTTGTCTCCGCATTCGCTGATGACCTGTGCCGCGTATATGGACCTACATCGGCACTGGCGGCTCATTTACACGGATGAGGATGAAATCGACGTGGATGGCAAACGCCATAATCCCAGGTTTAAACCCGATTTCAATTTGGACCTGTTGAGGTCAGTGCCTTACCTAGGCCGCTTTTGTCTCATACGCGCCGATACGTGGCGTGACTTGGGGGGCATAGGCGCTGTCAATGGCTGTGAGACTTATGATCTCACACTGAAAGTCCTCGACCAATTCGGGGAAGCAAGCATCGGGCACATCGCGGATGTGCTGTACCATCGTGACCCTGCAAACACGAAACACTTCGCCGCCGCGCAGAGCCATGAGTGCGGGCGCCAGGCCTTGGCGGCCCACTTCGCGCGCAATCAGATTCAGGCAAGCATAGAACCAGGTTACGTTACCGGCAGCTACTTCGTCCAATATCTGCACAATCAGGCGCAACCACTCGTCTCCGTCATCGTACCAACACGTGACAAGCTCGAGTTCCTCGATCCCTGTATAACCAGCTTGCTGCAAAAAACCAGCTATGAGAGGTACGAGGTGATCATTGTGGACAACGACAGTGAGAATCCGGAGACCTTGGCGTTCTTGAATCAGATAGAGCGAACGGACGCTCGTGTTCGTGTTGTGCGTTATCCGTATGGATTCAATTACTCTGCGATCATCAATTGGGCGGCATCACAGGCGAACGGCGAGTACTTATTGTTGCTGAATAACGATACCCATATCGTGCAGCCGAACTGGTTGGAACGTATGCTGAGCCACGGCCTTCGTCATGACGTGGGCATTGTCGGCGCCCGTCTCGTATATGCGGATAAACGACTGCAGCACGCAGGGGTGGTAACGGGCATACATGACGTCGCTGATCATGTATTTCTTTCGCGGCCGATGGACGAGCCAGGGTATATGGGGCGGTCACAGTGCGTACAGAATTATTCAGCGGTTACCGCGGCGTGCATGTTGATTCGAAAATCGGTGTTTCTGGAAGTGGGCGGGATGGACGAAGAAGAACTCGCGGTTCTGTACAACGATGTGGACCTGTGCCTCAAGGTGGGGGAGTCGGGTTACAAGATCGTCTGGACGCCATTCGCAACGTTGGTTCATCACGCTTCGCGCAGTGTTTGTGAGCTCGGTGACGAGCAGGACAAAGTGCGTAGAAGATCCGAGGTGTATACCATGTACGACCGGTGGTTACCTAAGCTAGCACGTGACCCAGCGTATAACAGGAACCTGACACTGCACCGCTGCGACTCTCGCCCCGAAACACAGGTGGATGTCACATGGGACACGAACTTCCACGACTGTCCGCGGGTATTGGCGTTTCCATTTCACCAGTGGGGTTCCGGCGAATACCGTGTGCGCGCCCCGATGCGCGTGCTGCACCGGGCCGGGCGCATCGAGTTCGCACTGATGCCTTTAAATAAGGAGTTACGAGTACCCAGTGCCTGCGAATTGGAACGAATGCAGCCGGATGTGTTATTGCTGCATAATGCACTGCACGACCAGCATCTGCAGTTCCTGTCTACTTGTAAGGCTTACAGTCCGGCGTTTCGTGTCTTTGGTCAGGATGATCTCATGGCCGAGCTGCCATTAAAAAATACATATCGCGGGACCGCGTATCCCGACGTAGAACAGCGAATTCGGCGGGCGCTTTCGCTGTGCGATCGCCTGGTGGTGAGCACCGAGCCGCTGTACGAGGCGCTCAGTGACGTGATCGGCGACATAGTCGTGTTGCCCAATTATCTGGAGCGCTCGCAATGGGGCGGTCTGCGATCACGCAGGAGGCGGGGGTCCAGGCCGCGGATCGGCTGGGCCGGCGCCCAGCAGCATGCGGGTGACCTCGAGATATTATTCGACGTCGTACGCGCAACCCATAAGGAGGCGGATTGGGTGTTTATGGGAATGTGTCCCGAAGCGATCCGACCGCTGTGCGCCGAGTATCATCAAGGCGTCACCATCGACGTGTACCCGTCCAAGCTCGCGTCACTGGACCTCGACCTGGCAGTGGCGCCACTCGTGCAGAATGCGTTCAACGAGGCCAAGAGCAATTTGCGATTGCTGGAATACGGTATCTTGGGATGGCCGGTGATCTGCAGCGATATTTTGCCATACCGGGACGCCCCGGTGTGCCGGGTTTCCAATACCACCGATGCATGGATCAACGCCGTTCGCGAGCGAATTCATGATCTCGATACCGCGGCGAAACAGGGCAACATCCTCAGGCGTTGGGTCCGGGACCGCTGGATGTTGGAAGATCATCTCGATGAATGGCTGCATGCGCTATTACCGGATCAATCGGTTTCGCACCGCTCCTGAGGTTCACAGCCAGACGAACAAGGACGCAAGCTGGTAGGAGGCTGAACAACCCTGCCGGGATCAAGACAACGGGGTTGGAATGTAACCCAGACCCTATTCCCCTTTGTCTAGTGCTCATTTCTCACCGGTCTTCGGCATGTTTGGTGCAATATACGGACTAAAGTTTGCCCCCATCGTGCCGACAATTCTCTTGAAGGCGGACGATTGCGATATAGACAGGATATCAGTTGATTGTTCCGCATGGGTGTTAAAAATGGACGGTATCCGTTTTTCCAACTTTGGGAGACTTTAGAATGGCATTAGTAATCAACTCAAATCTAGCATCGCTGAATGCCCAGCGGAATCTGGTCAATACACAGATGGACTTGAGTCGTTCATTGCAACGACTCTCCTCTGGGCTTCGAATCAACTCGGGTAAGGACGACGCTGCGGGTCTGTTTACCGTTGAGAAAATGACCGCAGACATCCGTGGAATCAACCAGGCAACGCGAAACGCCGCCGATGGGATTTCACTGGCCCAGACTGCGGACGGCGCCTTGGGTCAGATCGCCAACAACCTGCAGCGAATCCGCGAAATCGCCGTGCAGTCCGCCAACGACACTGTTGAAGACCGCTCCGGGCTACAGGCCGAGGTCGATCAGCTGACCCAGGAAATCTCTCGTATTGTTGAGACCACCGAGTTCAACAAGAACGAGCTGTTTACCTCCAGCGCGGGTTTGACGTTCCAGGTTGGCCAAGATGGGGACGCAGACAATCAAATTACGGTTAACGCGCTGAATCTTGATGTCGCAGGTTCGGCGGGTCTGCACGCCTATAATACGACCCTCACCGCCACCGGTGTGGTCGATGTTGACGATGCCGCATCGGCGTCGGCGGCGCTGGCGAATATCGAAGCAGATATCGAAACTATTGCCCAATCCCGTGCAACGTTCGGTGCGGTTCAGAACCGATTCGAAGCGGTGATCGCCAATTTGCAGAACTACGCTGAAAATCTCAGTGCGGCGCGAAGCCGAATCCAGGATGCGGATTTCGCGGCAGAGACGGCAGCGCTCACCCGCGCGCAGATACTGCAACAGGCTGGTGTAGCGATGCTATCCCAGGCAAATCTGCAGCCGCAGAGTGTGTTGGCGTTGCTGCAATAGCAGCCGTGGTAAACGTGGCGTCCGGGGCGATAGTCTCGGACGTTACTTTAACCCTAACATTGTAGGTGCATGCAATGTCTGTACAGGGTCTTAGCGGAGTAAACAACCAGCCAGTTCGAGCCACGGACGATCGGTTCGAATCATC
>CALZGZ010000119.1 GCA_945787105.1 uncultured Gammaproteobacteria bacterium | reverse complement strand
CTGTTAACCACCCTGTCGGCAGTTCGAGTCTGTCCCGGGGAGCCAAACGAAACAAGGGGTTACAAAGGGATTTGTGACCCCTCAAAAACGCCAAGAAACGACCTGAATCAGTAGAATCAGTAGAATCAGTAGGGTCAGGTTCGATTGATTTACGTCGGAATCAGTAGGGTCAGGTTCGATTGATTTACGGTTGTCGCGGGTCCGGTTAGCCGTATGAACCGGTCGTTCGAGAGCGATCGATGCAAACGACTCCGTTGAGTTGCGAGCCGCGATTCGCTCTTCCGACCCGAGGTACCAAGCTACTGCAGCGCAGCTAATCGCTCCTCTCGGCCAAAGGGGCCAATTTAGAATTGGGAGAGTGGACGTTCATATCAGTTAGATAAACGAGACCTTACGTCTCGTGATTAGTATTTATAATACGATGCTCGTTGCTTTCCGAGTTTTCTTCGTTTCTTTAGTTCATCCTCTGCGCTGCGGAGCGTCTTTGACCGCGTGCAATGGTCCGTCCTAAGGCCATCTCTTGAATAGGCGTAGACGAGGTAGGCCAGCCCCTCGTCGAACAAATAATCAATGGGGTCAGTCTCAATTGATAAAATAATCAATGGGGTCAGTCTCGATTGATTCCTCCTCCTCTAGCGCGGCAGTAGGATTCACACGTATTCAATATTGAATACGAATAACTGCACGAGCTGGATCAGTGTTAACACATGAGCGCTAATTATTTGGTATTTTCATAAAGCCTTTCTGAACTCGACTGGTGTAAGCCAGAATCGCGCATAAGCCCGTCTATGGTATTGATCGACTCAGTTCGCGACATAGTGATGCTCCAACGAGAGCATCGCAGATTGCAAGCGAACGTCCGTCATTGAGCGTCGAGTTTCAATATAAGCCGTTGAACGGGACACCAAAACTTAATACCATACGCAGAAGTCAGTAGGACCCGACCGTTTTCAGGCGCATCGTGCCTGAGAAACATTAAGCAGAAACGACACAGGGAGAGGACGACATGCGTGTGTTCGCGAGTGGCACAAGGTCGTGCCGAAGTAGCAAATCTAATCTGAGCAGTTTCTTTTGCTGTATCATGGTCTGTTTCACACCTCCACCCGCGCTTGCTCAATTCATCAAGCAGATTGATGAACACGGTAACGTGACCTATAGCGACGACCCGTCTTACGATTATGCCGCGGACGAACCTTCGCTGGAAAACCAAAATATCAATACCGAACAGATCGAACGCTTGCGGGAATTCTTGGAATACCGCGACAAACTGCCCGCCCCCGTGCCGCGAGCACCCAATGTCACCACCAGAACCGGGCGCTCGGTATGCCTACGCCGCCTTTCCGTATCCAAACCCCGGCGCAGCTGCCCGTGACCGGGGTCGGCCCACGGTAAGTGGTTGCAACGGACCGTGTATGAAGTCACAAAGTAAACTCGGGGAATTGGGTAAACCGTCCCCGGAATTGCCTAGCATCGTACCCCGTTGCCGTGGAAGCGGGGCCTGGGTAGGCGTAAGTAAGCAGTCGTTCTACGCGGTCCGTTTTTGTCTGCGCTTTGCAAAGCCTAAACCGGCAAGACCGAGGCCCACAAGGGCGACGGCGGTGGGTTCGGGCACTCTGGCCGTGACCACGCGAATCCAGTCGCCAGGCTCGGTCACGAACATGCCCACCCTAATCGTGTTGCCGGAGACCAGGTAGCCGTCGCCACCGAGGCCCGTTCCGTTGTTGCCTTCCAGGCCGCGGGCGGGAAACGGTGCGGCAGGTCCGCTCCCAACAAATGTCGCCGTGTAGTTGGTCGCCGGGTTTCCCAGTTCGAGCGTGGACGCCGCCTCCAGGGCACCACCCGAGTCCGACATCACGCCGATGATCAGTCCGTCGAACGTCCACGTCACGCCGAAGTGCGTCAGCATGACTGTGCCGTCTGAGTTCAGGAATATCATGTGACTGTCGACGCGAGAGCCGACCGCAATGACGCCGCCCCCGTCAATACCGTAGGCCACGGTCGTCACCACCCCCTGCGCTTCGTCGAAACCCTGCATCCCGCTGTTAGTCACGATGTCGTCTAGGATGTCGGTCGGAGCCGCTATGATTGCTGGCGCAGTACCTAATAAACTAGCCGGCCCGGTCACGCCGATCAGAGTCGCGTGGGCGGACACGGAGATCGCGCCGAGGAGGAGCGCGCCGGCCGCCGATGAAAGCACATTTCTCATGACGATCTCCTTAAATCTCATAGTAAATATTCGGTTTACGCCGTCTTGCAAAGGCTAGCCCGAAATCGGGCGTCTGCGGTCGTCCATGCTGGACGCAATTTTTATTCCCAAATTACGTTCATACGGGTTTCATATAGTTAGCTGCAAAACATCACCAAGTCGCTATTTCGTGAAGTATTCCGACACAAAGACCTCCTTCGGGCTCCTATCGAGTACTACCTGTAAAGGATTTCGACAAAAATGGGGCACCCGAGCCGCCCCAGGAACGCAATTTGAAATAAACAGGGTACCATTGCTGTCCGAAGGTCGAAGTCACAACTGCCGTATCTATAAGGCCTTAGCCGCAACCACAACATATTAGAGACATGAATTCAAGCTCATGACGATATCTTTGCGAAAAAGTGATAACCGTGGCGCACATTTACCTAAAAACGATGTGTGATGCGCCTGCTGCTCCGATTGCTATTGATGGCTCCCAGCGATCAACGAGTATATGCGGCAGCGGTGGAGCGGTGAGGTCAGTACCGATAATCAGGTTGCAACGTTGTTTCCGGTGTCGGCCTACCTACACACGTCCTTGTTCAATCTCTATATCTGAATATGTCAGTCGATTGAATTACTAAAGGGTGCTGTCCCATTTTACATGTAACCCTTTTTACGGCATCGTGACCATAAACAGTACATCGGTCCTCTATTCTGTTAAGGTGAGCATTGATCGGTGACACAACAATTCCACTACCTAAACCGATGAGCAATCCGCCAGCCCAGACATTCACCTTCATGCAAATCCATATCGAAGTTGCGCGCAATTCGATTGACGATTTCAATCTGTTTCATGACAAGAACAAGTGGCAGCGGATTCAGGGAAATCCATTTGGCGGTCCCATCGTGCTGGGTTTCCAACTCGAGTGTCTGATCGAGTATCAAATACTATGTTACCGCCACCACCACCACGAATTTCCTCTGGTGGATAATCACGGCTTGCGATTCAGCAATTATCAGGTCACTTTCGCCAATGTGGTACGGCCCGGACAACCGGTCTCTGTCGAGATAAAGAAATCCCAATTCAAAACGGATCCGGACTGCATATTGGCCAATCGAGTTTTGCTGAAAAATGCACAAGGAGCAGTCCTGATCGGTTATAAGAAGGAGTCACAACGCCCGTTGTTCCTGCCGGACTTCGATGTCTCGAAACTGCCGCAGCTCTCCTCAGTTCCGGATCGCACTTACGTTGCGGGTCATCCGTTTTTTCTAAAGCGCAAGTTCATGAATGTCGGGAATGCCAAGAACTTCCTGTCAGGCTCGCTGGCTGAACAATCCGAATATTTCGACGAACTCGAGGACCGGATACGTTTCCCTGAAATATTTCCCGTCAGCTTGACGTCGTGCGCGCTGCTCGAGCGCGCGCTCAAGGAAGGTCACGATTTCGAGCGTGCACCCATGGTATTCACGTCACACAGTATCTCGATCGCCAGAGATGGCCTGCGTACTCTGAAGAGTAATGATGTACTGCATATTCTGATCGATGAACCCAGAGTGGTCTCCGGAATGAAGGGTTTGGGGAAATCCGGGATAACGCAACACTGCTATGCGTGTTACGGCGTAGTTGATGAAAATCTTTTGTTCGCGGCGGAAATCAGCTTGGCCCCGTTAGCGGAGATCCTCGAAACTTCTGGACAAAACCTGCGCTAGCACACTCCATAGGGACACTTGACTCTCAATATCCACGCACCAGGGCGATGCGGCTGCTCGAGACATCGTGCGGGCGGAGTCCGGATACAAAGACTTGGCGCCTTTGTACGCACGCCGGCATGAGCGGACATTTCCAGGAGGCTTGCATCCCGTTAGAATGGCTCCATATCAAGACACCAACTACTGGCTGCATAACCTAGTAGGTGGAACCGACTGCATAATCATCTGTTAGCTGCCGGAGGAACAGATCGCGTCGAGCCCGGCATGTTGACACATACCTTAGATGGCCATCACCGGTACAAATACCGTGCTACCAGTCATCAATAGATCCGCGAGTGCACTCATGCTGGCGCTACTGGTGCTGCCCGTTGCGGTCCGTGCCATGAGCTACGATGAGGCGCGCCATTTGCTGGCGCGCACGGGTTTTGGCGGCACATCCGCGCAGATCGAGGAGCTTCGCCGTGTGCCGTATGCACAAGGTGTGACGCAGGTGTTGCATGATAATACGCGCGGCACCGCGCTAACCCCGCCGCCGGCATGGGTGAACGAGCCACCGCCGGATTTTCGCCAGCGCAGGAACATGAGCCAAGCGCAGCGCAAACAGTTTCGCCAACAGCGGCGTGCGCAGGGTATCGAACTCAAGTCCTGGTGGTACGGTGAAATGATTGCTACGCCCAGCCCCGTTACCGAGCGTATGACCGTTTTCTGGCACAATCACTTCACCTCGAGCCTGCGCCGCGTCCACAGTCCGACGCTGATGTACCGTCAAAACGAGCTGTTGCGTCGCCATGCATTGGGTAACTTCCGCGAGCTGTTGCATGCCGTTGCCAAGGATCCGGCCATGGTTTTGTATCTAGACAATCAAACCAACCGCAAGGATAAGCCGAATGAAAACTTTGCGCGTGAGTTACTCGAGCTTTATACGCTCGGCAAAGGGCACTATACCGAACGCGACATCAAAGAGGCGGCACGCGCCTTTACCGGCTGGATGGTGAATCGCCGTACCGGGCAGTTTCGGTTCAATGCACGACGACATGATAAAGGAACGAAGCATTTCTTGAACCGTCGTGGATCGTTTGATGGTGATGACATACTTGACATCCTTCTCGAACAACCGCAGGTGGCGGTTTTTATAACCGCCAAACTTTGGCGCGAGTTTATCTCCGACACACCAAACAAGCAGGAGCTAACGCGTCTCGCCGCCATCTTCAGGGACAGTAATTACCAGATCAAACCGCTACTGCGCGCGATACTACTGTCGCCGTATTTCCGGGCGCCCGCGAATCGCGGCACCCTGGTAAAGTCGCCGGTGGAGCTGATCGTCGGCACCGCGCGACTGTTTGACATTCGCCCTAATGGGCCGCGACGTCTCGCCGGCCTGGGACGTCAATTCGGTCAGGACCTGTTCGACCCGCCCAATGTCAAGGGCTGGCCGGGAGGTAACGCCTGGATCACCACCAGCACGCTAGCCGCCCGCCAGCAGTTCCTTGGGCGACTGTTGCGCGGACGCGAGATGTCGCAGCAGCAAGGCCCGCTCGGCGCACAGCTCAACATGAGGAAACGACAAGAGATGTTGCCGGCAGCGGGTCTGCCCGCGGACCTCAGCAACAAGCAACTCGAGCGGCTCGTGCTGCCGATCCCGGCGGTCCAGCCGGTTCCGGACGATCTCGATCTTCATGCGCGAATCACACATCTGGTGTTGGACCCGGTGTATCAGTTGAAGTGAAGGCCTAATCGTGAAACGACGAGATTTTCTGCAGCTAGCCGGTGTCGCATCATTGACGATGACGTGTCCGGCAATTGCCGCAAATGCGCCACGTCCGCCACGGTGGGATCGCACCCTAGTATTGCTCGAGCTCAACGGCGGCAACGACGGTCTTAATACCGTGGTACCTTACACCGATCCGCAGTACTACCGGCTGCGACCGCAGTTGGCGATCGCCCGCGACAGTGTGTTACCGCTTTCGGAAAAACTGGCGTTGAACCCGGCACTCGAGGCGCTCATGCCGGCCTGGAGCGCCAACGAACTCGGCATCGTATTGGGTGTCGGCTATGCCAGGCCCAACCGCTCGCATTTTCGCTCCATCGAAATCTGGGAAACCGGATCGGACGGCGACGAGGTGTTACAACAAGGTTGGCTCGCTCGTGTATTCTCGCAGACGCCACCACCCCGCGCCTACGCCGCCCACGGCATCGTTATCGGGCGCGCACCTGGGCCACTGCAGGGTGGCGGTATGCGCACTGTCATTATGCGCGATGCACAACAAATCATTCGCCAGGCGCAGAGCGTACAGGCGGCATCGAGTGCGATCGGCAACGCCGCACTATCGCACATACTCAACGTGCAGCGTGACCTCTACCAGGCCTCCTCGAAGCTACGACAGAAGCTTGCGCGCGCACCGCAGCTTGGCGTCGCGTTTCCTAAAACCCGTATCGGACACCAGCTCGAAACGGCAGCCACACTGCTAGCAAGCGAAGCGCAGGTACCGGTAATCAAGATCTCGCACGGCAGCTTCGATACTCACAGCCAGCAGCGCGGCAAACAGGACCGGCAACTGGCTGCGCTGGCTGTGGCCCTGATGGCGTTTCGTCAGGCGATGCAAGCTGCTCACTTGTGGGACCGTGTCTTGGTACTGAGCTATTCGGAGTTTGGACGGCGGGCCGCAGAAAACGGTAGTCACGGCACCGACCATGGCACCGCGGCACCGCATTTTGTGCTCGGGGGTCGTGTTACGGGAGGGTTTTATGGCGAGCAACCCTCACTGACGAAACTTTTCGATGGCGATCTACAACATCATGTAGATTATCGTAGTCTTTATGCCACTGTTGCGCGTCATTGGTGGCAGCTGCGTGATGATCCCTTCAGCCGCACCTACCCGCCGCTCGACTGCTTGAGTTAGTCCAGATCGTGCAACGAGCCGGTCGCAACGATTGCGATTAATGCGGTAGCAACTACCGCTGGATTGGCACCGGTCGACCGGCGCGTGTCGTTTGCACCAACCAGGCACGCTGTCATCTGCTTCGACGAACACAAATTTTCTCACCAAGGACAAAGCGCGCGCCAACATCGGCTCGCCGGTCCCCATTTCTCGATGTTGATTGCGCGTATTCGGCCGTCCTTTCACTGCGTCATTCATCGTCGGCCGTCCTGGCATTGTCCGCGATTAGGCGCAACCGCATGGACCACCGCGTAACTGGCAAAGAGCGACACGTCCGGTGCACGGCGTGCGGGTGATCGTCGCTGTGAAAACGTGATTCCCAATACCCTGTGGTTGACTCAGATCAAAGCGGGCTGGCGAAATTAGCGGTAGTTTGCTTCATTGACAGAAAAAGTGGGGAAATAACAAACGTCGATGACTTCTAGTGTCAACACCGATCATCAGCCTCCCCTGTGCAACGCCAAGCCGATTCTCAACGAGCTTCGTCACGGCTTGGATCGGCTGCTGGCTGGCGGTAACGCCACCGTCATCGATCTGCAACGTATCCCGTTCGGTGTCGACGATGAGCGGTACCTGCGCGACGCGCTCGGTGATGGGGAGGTGCATGCGACCATCAACACCCTCGGTAAAAGCACGGTTCAAGAGACCGGTGTCGCCGGCGTGTGGTGGGTCACCCATTACGACGAGGCGGGATCGGTGCTTGGCGATTTTCTTGAAATCACAACCATTCCTGAGGTCCTCAAGTCACAACATCAAGACATTATGCGCGGACTGCGCAAGTTGAGCGCCAGCCTCGAGATTGAGCAACCTACAAAAACTGCCCAGGAGTAAATATGGCCAAGCCAAAAACCCTCGCTGAGCATCTGGAGCACCACGAAGTCAGCCGGCGCGGGTTCCTCAAATTCTGTGCACTCACGACCTCGATGATGGCGCTACCGCCCAGCATGATTCCGACGGTAGCCCGCGCGCTGGAAACAGCGCGTCGACCTTCGGTCATCTGGTTATCGTTCCAGGAGTGCACCGGATGCACCGAATCACTGACCCGCTCCCACTCCCCGACCATCGAAAATCTCATCTTCAATTACCTCTCGCTGGACTATCATCACACCCTACAGGCCGCGTCAGGGGAAGCCGCAGAGCAGGCTCGAGAGGCGGCGATGGCCGAAAATCACGGCCAGTATTTAGTAGCCGTGGACGGATCGATTCCGGTGAAAGATGGGGGCGTGTATTCCACCATCGCCGGCATCAGTAACCTCGAGATGTTGAAACAAACGGTCGAAGGCGCCGCCGCGGTGGTTGCCATAGGCTCGTGCGCGGCATTCGGTGGATTGCCCCACGCCCATCCCAACCCCACCGGTGCGGTACCGGTGCAAGACTTGGTACACGACAAACCAGTCGTTAATGTCTCCGGATGCCCGCCGATCCCGGTGGTGATTTCCGGGGTGCTCGCCCACTATCTCACGTTCGGTCGCATTCCGGACCTCGACGGCTACGGGCGACCGCTGTCTTTTTTCGGCACCAGCATCCATGACCGTTGCTATCGGCGTCCTTATTACAACAAGGGGCTGTTCGCGGAGACGTTTGACGACGAGGGTGCAAAAAACGGCTGGTGTCTGTTCAAACTCGGCTGTAAGGGACCGACCACCTACAACGCCTGTGCCACCGCGAAATGGAATCAAGGAACCAGCTTTCCGATCCAATCGGGACATGGCTGCATCGGCTGTTCAGAGCCTCACTTCTGGGACGCAGGGGGCTTTTATCAGCCGCTGTCCGCGGGCATCGCTGGCGTTGGGACACTGGCCGGAGTGGCCGTCGTGGCCGGCGCCGCCGCCGGCACCGCGGCCGGGCTCATGCATCATGCCAAACGAAAACAAGCCCAACGTCAACACGAGAAAGTCACCGTTGCTGATCTCAAGGAGTCGGGTTCATGACTGGCGTCGAATTGTTGATCTGGGTCCGCGGACCTGGACTGCAGCTCTCGCTCGCTGCGTTCATCCTTGGCATGACGTACCGGATACTGCAGACCTATTTTCTGGGACGGGCTAAGAACCTGGCGGAACCACGTGGGTCACCGTGGATTCACGGTATGAAGACTATGTGGTGGCGTTCGTTTTTCCATCCAGGCATGACTATACGCGGTTATTTTACGATTATCAGCGGCTACACGTTCCATCTCGGATTCATCATCACGTTGCTGTTTTTCGATCAGCATATCGAACTGTTCAAGAGTTGGACCGGATTGTCGTGGCCGGCATTACCGCCGCTCGTGATCACGGTAACCGCCGTGCTGGGGATCGCCGCGCTGGTCGCGGTGTTGGTGGACCGCTTTGCCGACCCGGTTCGCTATCTGTTATCGGACTATCAAGACTATCTGTGTTGGGTATTGACCGTCCTACCACTGGTGACCGGCCTGCTGCTCGTGTACAAGATTTGGTTGCCATATACAAGTTTATTGGTGGTGCACATCATCAGTTTCGAGATTCTGTTGGTGGCGATCCCATTCACCAAGTTGAGTCACGTGTTCACCATATTCATCGCCCGCTGGTATAACGGCGCGATTGCCGGTTACAAGGGAGTCCAGTCATGACCGTATCGGTAGAGCGAGGTATCCAAACCTTGAAGGAGCATATCGATGCGCCGGTTGCATCGTTCTTCACCACTTGTGTTCACTGTGGGATGTGCGCGGACGCCTGTCTTTTCTACACCGAGACTAAAGATCCAAAATACACGCCCATCTACAAGCTCAAACCATTGCGGCGGCTGTGGCATCAAGAGTACACATTCTGGGGCAAGCTGGCCGCTAAATTGGGATTGAGCAAGCCGGTCACTGCTGCCGAATTGAAGGCATGGGAGGAACTGGTTTACGACAGTTGCACCATGTGCGGTCGCTGCTCGATGACCTGCCCGGTGGGCAACGACATCGTCTACATGATCCGTAAAATGCGTGAAGGCATGGTAGCGGCGGGCTTCGCTCCCAGCGGCCTCAAGGCCGCCACCGAGCGCGCAATCACCATCGGTAGTCCGATGGGCGTCAAATTTCCGGCGCTCAAGAACCAGATCAAACACATCGAGGCGGACACCGGCCTCCAGATTCCGGTGGATGTCGAAGGCGCCGAATACATGGCGCTATTGTCGTCGATGGAGATCATGAACTTTCCCGAGTACATCGGGGCAATCGCCAAGATTTTCCATAACGCCGACATCAGCTGGACCATTGCCTCGGACGCGTTCGAAGCGACCAACAGCGGTATCCAGATCGGTTCCAGCGATCTTGCCGCCGAACTGGTCGAGCGTGTCGTTGCGGCAGCGGAGAGGCTCAGGGTGGCCTTTGTGATCAGCCCGGAATGCGGTCATGCGTACACGGCGCTGCGCTGGGAAGGCCCCAATCTGATCGGACGGCCCTACCCGTTCGAGGTCATTCATATTCTCGAGTTGCTCGATCGATTACGGGCGCAAAACCGTTTACCGGTAACTGGGAAGATCAAAGAAAAACTAACCTTCCACGACCCCTGTCAGATCGTTCGCCGCGGTGGCGTTGTCGACGAGCCGCGCCGTTTGCTCGATATGGTGGCTGCAGACTTCGCGGAGATGGAAGATCACGGCATCATGAACTGGTGTTGTGGCGGTGGCGGTGGCGTCAGCGCCAACGAGCGCGCCGCGAAACTCAAGCTCACTGCCTTCAATCGCAAGCGGCATCAGCTGGAAGCGCTGGGCGTGAACACCTTGGTCACCGCGTGCGCCAATTGCCGCATCACGCTGGAAGAAGGGCTGGAATTCAATAATATGGATGTCGCGGTGTTGGGTCTTGCCGAAACCTTGGCCGAGCACCTCGAGGAACAATCTACTTCCGCCACAACAGAAACTCCATAACGAGATCTGATCATGAACCAACGTGTTGTCGTCGACCCCATCACCCGCATCGAAGGTCATCTTCGCATCGAGGCGACGATGGATGG
>CALZGZ010000118.1 GCA_945787105.1 uncultured Gammaproteobacteria bacterium | reverse complement strand
TTTATCCAGCCGCATAAGATCATGGGGGCAGATATACTCACAAGCGGTCTTGTCCTGACCTTTGCAGCCATCGCATTTATCAGTTCGTACAAATGTAGGCATTATCGCTCTCCGTCAAACCATTATTTTTGAATTACTTGAGTTTTAATTTTCAAGACATGGTCTATTCGACCTTGTCCCCGTGTGGGCAAGATCCCAGTGCGGATAAGGTCGCACTAGCCTCAGGCTCGGGGGATAAGGAAGGGTAATGAGTTCCGCAGCGTAAAACTAATCATTTTTGCGGAACCCCATATAAGAATCCTTTATTCACGCATCCTTCGTAGGGAAATTGCCCGCGTGACCGGACGGATTGACTACTGGGACGCTCGACGGCGCTTCACGATATCTCGATAGTTGCTCAGGTCGCTGTCATAACGCCCGATGACCAGTTCGCGTTGGCGTAAACGAGCATCGATCGCCTGTTCGTACTCGCGGATCTGGTTGCGCACTGCCTCGATGTCCTGTTGCAGTTTTTCATCAGCGGAGTCTTGAGCGACGAGTTTCTCCAGGCTGCTCAGGTTGTCCTGTAATTTTGCCTTGTACTTTTCGTCGCTCTTTAAAATTTTGTCTAGCGACGCCAAGCGCTGGTCCCGGGCAAGAATGATGCTCTGCTCACTCTCATAGATCGCCAATAAATGGTTCTCGCGACGGCGCTGCTCTTGAGCGCGTTCGTCTTCTTCTTTTCGCGTGGCCTCAGCCGCTCTTGCGGCCTCCAACTCCTCCCTCGTCGCCGGTGCCTCGTGCACGTCAACCTTCAAGCCGCGTTTATCGATTTCGGTCACGCGTGAACGAGCACATTCGGCGGCGGCGATATCGCCGTAGTGCCATTTGCCGGTTGCATCCTTACACTTCTTGATGGTTGGCCCCTCCGCGAACCCCGGGGGCACGACAAACACGGCGACGATCGATAACGCTATGAGTCGGTACACAAGCTTCATTTGGTATTACGGTAAGGCCCTGTTGTCTAACATATGCTGCATTGACTAAAAGTCAAGGCGATAAGGACATTCACGCCGCCGTACAAACGCCTCAGGCATGATTGGCTCACCGTTGCCTGCGGTCTCGGCGTTAACAGGGCCCGCGTCTATAAGACAACACGGGGGTTGTCTATATCAAGTCCGTTTGATATCTCCCGGTCCCATGGGTGCCGGATTGTCCAGACCTGATGGAAGATCTTCGGCTGGGTTCTCCACTTCGATTGCCAAAAACTCGGCTTTGCTTTCCTCCGATTCGAAATAGATCTTGAGGTCCCCGTCAACGACGTAAGGCGCGTTCTCGAGATCCATAACGTCGTTGCCAGTGATCGGGTCTGTGGTCTCTACTATCATCACTCAACTCCAACGGTTCGCCAATAATCTCAGCATACGGTTTAGTTACAATAGTTTAATACAGTGGCTTTGTGACAACCAAACCTTGGTTTCACTGGCCAGATCCAGTTGATCTGCTAGGACCCGGCATTCTGAGTAGCAACCACAGTCCCGCCGCGATCATCGGCAGACTCAGCAGCTGACCCACAGTAACCCAGCCGAGCGCTAGGTAACCGATATGCGCATCGGGTACACGCACAAACTCAACCAAGAACCGAAACACCCCGTAACCAATGAGGAACAAACCGGAGACCGCGCCGGTCGCGCGTGGTCGGGCCGAATAACTCCACAACACGACAAACAACACCAGACCCTCCAAGAACGCCTCGTACAGCATTGATGGATGACGAGGTTGTCCGCTCGGGTCGGTACCCGGAAAACGCATGCCCCAAGGCATGGCGGTGATCTTCCCCCACAACTCTTGGTTGATGAAGTTCCCGATCCGGCCCGCGCCCAGACCGACCGGCACCAGCGGCGCCAAAAAATCGGTCACCGCCAAGAATGGCCGGTGTGTGTTGCGGCCATACAGCCACATCGCCACCAACACCCCCAATAACCCACCGTGAAAGGACATCCCACCCGTCCAAAGGTAGATTATTTCCAGCGGATGTTGCAGGTAATAAGCGGGGTTGTAGAACAGTATGTAACCGAATCTACCACCGACGATGACGCCTACCGCGACGTAGAACAACAGGTCCGCCACCTCTTGTTTTCGCCACTGCGACCCGGAACGCCCGGCGCGGTAGACACCTAACCAATAACCACCGAGAAAACCGACCAGGTACATCAGACCATACCAGTGGATCTGGAGGGGTCCGACACTAAATGCGACCGGATCGATGTTCGGATGACTGAGCATGGCTAATACGTTGATGCTGGTCCGTGACACTCGCGGACCCGTAGGTACTATAACGCAACATTACCGCATCAAGACCTTACCGCTGGTTAACACTTTGCGCATCGCACCGGCAGCATCAATTTCGCTGCCGGCCAATTGAGATTGAGGTCCATCGGGCGGCTGAACTTGCGACCGGCCCATATTTCGTTTTTAATGCTTGACTCTTTTACTCGGGTATTGCCCTGTGCGCGTCGATGAACCAATCTAAACAACCCAATCGCCTGATCGATGAGACCAGCCCCTACCTATTGCAACACGCCCACAATCCCGTGGACTGGTATCCATGGGGAGAACAGGCGCTGTCCAAGGCCCGGGCCGAAGACAGACCGATCCTGGTGTCCATTGGCTACTCCGCGTGCCACTGGTGTCACGTCATGGAACATGAGTCGTTTGAAGACGAACAAGTAGCTCAGTATATGAACCAACACTATGTTTGTGTGAAAGTGGATCGAGAGGAACGGCCGGATCTTGACAAGATCTACCAAACCGCACATCAGCTACTGACCCAACGACCCGGCGGATGGCCACTCAACGTGGTCATTAGCCCGTATGATTTTGCGCCGTTCTTCGCCGGGACTTATTTCCCAAAACAACCACGTCATGGTATGCCGGGTTTTGTCGAAGTCCTCGAGCGTATAACCGACTATTACCAAAATCACAAAGACCGTCTTAGCGAGCATGGTGTGGCAGTCAAGAATGCGTTCTCACAAATCGAAGCCAGCTCCAGGAGCCAGGGAAGTATCCACGCCGAGATCCTGGATCAGGCATTTGAGCAATTAACCAGCCAGTACGATCCGGTCCACGGTGGTTTCGGTTCGGCGCCCAAGTTTCCCCATCCCACGAATTTGGAAGTGTGCCTGCGTCACTGGGCCCGGTGCCGGGACACAGGCAGCCCCAATCCCAAGGGTTTGCTTGTCGTGCGGCACACGCTGCGGTCGATGGCCGAGGGCGGCATTTATGATCAATTAGGTGGCGGGTTTTGCCGGTATTCGGTGGATGATCGATGGATGATCCCGCATTTCGAAAAGATGCTGTATGACAACGCACAGCTGTTGCCATTGTTCGTGGACGCTTGGCTTGCGAGTGGCGATACCTTGTTTCGCGATGTGGCCGTTGAAACCGGTGAATGGGTGTTACGTGATATGCAGTCACCAGAGGGCGGTTATTACTCGACGCTGGATGCTGATTCGGAGGGTGAAGAAGGTAAATTCTACGCGTGGGCGACAGAAGAACTTAGAGACGTATTGACTGAGGACGAGTGGTCGGTCACGGAAATTCGCTTTGGGCTTCGCGGACAACCAAACTTCGAAGGCAAGTGGCACCTCAATGTCAACACACCGCTCGACGATGTTGCCCAACGTTGTGGGATCGATCACGAACGAACCAAGGCGTTATTGGATTCGGTTAAGGAAAAATTACTGCAGAAACGTAACCAGCGACAGTGGCCAGGCCGGGATGAGAAGATCCTTACCGCTTGGAACGGCTTGATGATCAAGGGTATGGCGCATGCCGGTCGCATTTTGGGGCGCAACGACTTTGTGCAATCGGCGGAACAGGCATTTGATTTCGTCCGTCACACCTTGTGGCGCAAAAATCGCCTGCAGGTCACTACCAAAGATGGCAAGACCCATCTGAATGCGTACTTGGATGATTATGTATTCATGGTCGATGCGGCCTTGGAATTAGCACAAGCACGGTGGCGTGACGGTGATCTTGAATTCGCCATCGAGCTAACAGAAATCTTACTTCAGCGTTTCGAGGATGGTCAGTACGGGGGGTTCTACTTCACTTCCGACGACCACGAAAAGCTCCTGTTCAGACATAAGCCGACTCAGGATGACGCGATACCTTCCGGGAACGGCATTGCAGCACTGGTATTGTCGCGCTTGGGCCATGTATTGAGCAAACCGAAATATCTTGAAGCAGCAGAGAAAACCTTGAGTGCGCTATCCGCAAGCCTGGATCATTATCCATCCGCCCATGGTGCGTTACTGCTGGCTGCTGAGGAGTATCTCAATCCCACCGAGATCTTCATACTGCGCGGAGAAGACTCAGCGCTCGAAGAAGCCGCTCGCATATGCCAGCAAGACTACGCCCCGCGTCGCATTGTATTGGCGATTCCCGGCAGTGCAGCATCGTTACCGGGTATACTCGCCGAGCGCACCATACGTGCGCCAATGACCGCTTATGTGTGCACCGGTTATCAATGTTCAGCACCCATGGTGTCATTGGAAGAATTGCGTACATATCTAGAGCAAACTGAAATTAAATCTAAATCAATCGAATGATTTTGTAACAATAACGTCATCTTAGAACTAAGGAGTATGCATGAATAGCCCGCAACGCACCCTGATACTAGCCACGACATTGTTGGGCACAACAGTCTGTGCCGATACCACAATCGAGTTCGGGGTCACTGAGCCGGGTTCAGCACAAAAAAAATCTCAGATCGCGTATGTCAAAGATGGGAGAATTTTCGTCAAGGGCGCCGGCGGCGATCCACAAATTGATTTGTTATTCAACCGTGAACGCTCTTCGATAACGATAGTCAATCACGGTGACCGGACTTACCTAAACTTCGACGAAGAAAAAATCGGCGAGCTAAGTGATCGTGCCCAGGGAATGATGTCGATGGTGCAAAAACAGCTGGCCGAGAATCTTGCCAATCTACCACCGGAGCAAGCTGCACGCATGAAGGAGATGATGGGCAATTTTGGAGTGTCGGCTGGTAATCAGCCCCCTGCGCCGACGAAAAAACTGGTCAAGGGGGGCATCATGACAATCAACAACATGAAGTGCCGACAGATTGACGTGATGAGCGATAATCAAAAGGTCGCCCAGCTATGTATGGCTGATCCTTCGGCTTTGAATCTGCCAGGAGATGACTACGAGACGATCAAGGCCATCCAGGCATTCGCAGAACGCCTATCACAAAAGGCCAGTAGAATCAGTGCACAGTTCCGCGGTTCGGTTCCCGAATTCAGCGGCATGCCGATGGACGGCGTGCCGCTGGAAATGCGTAACTTCTCGGGTCCGGTGTCCTCGGTGATGACCGTAACCAGGATCGCTGCCGGCGTCGGCGAGGTTTCTATGGCAATACCCGACGGATACAACCCACGCCAGCTTCCCTCAATACCGGAGATGTGAGCGGTCAGATTCTGCCGACATCGGATGTTTGCGCGCCGGCAACAGGCGGTAACAAGTTTGTGGTCCTTGGAATGTCATACGACTATTTTACTGACCCCGCCACGCCGAGGGTCTCCTTCCCCGAGTAATCGTCCGTTGCTGTCACGCATCACCGTATGAGCGCCGCCAAAGAATAGATTGAGATCATCGAACTCTCGATAGCATGGAAACTCGGCGGTCAATTGCGAGACGACCGTGGGATCCATGCCGCCTTCGATATTTAACACATCACCTTCGATATGAATTCGAGGGCTATGCACTGCAGTAGTCAGGCCCATATCGTAGTCGATGAGGTTCATTAACAGCTGTAATAATGCGGTGCGAATACGATTCGAACCCCCCGATCCAGTGGCAACAATTCGACCATTAGGAAACAAGGCAATAGTGGGTGCCATCATTGAGCTCATGCGTTGATTGAGCTTCCAGAGGTGAAACCCGGCAGGATTTACATCCTCTTCGCCCAGCATGTTGTTTAGCATCACTCCAGAGCCGGGGATAATGGTGCCACAGCCTTCGCCATTAGAAATCGTCATCGTCGCGACGTTTCCCTCCCCATCAATCACGCTGACTTGGGTCGTACCACGAACCGCACGATGGTGGTTCAGCACCTGGGTCTTGTAGAAATTGACAAACGGCTCGCTCAGCAGCCTCCGGGCAAATGTTTCGTCGGGCTCGACGCTCCCGCTTTCCATGCATGCAATCCTCGCGAACGAGGTTTGCAGCATGACCTCGGTCAACAGCCGCAGACACGCGTAACCGTCGGCTTCCAAATCACCAATATCGGTTTCCGCCAACAAGCGAAGCCCGAAACCAATTAATGCGCCCCCGGCACTGGGGGGCGGATTGAAGAACAGATTCGCGTTTCTATAGCGCATACGCAGTGGTTCCCGCAATTCGACGCGATAGCTTTCGAAATCTTGGCGCGTCAGATGGCCCCCTCCGGTGGTGCACATCCGTCCTGCACGTTGGGCGATCTCACCGCGATAAAACAAGTCATCACCCTCAATGGCCAGCATCTCCATCAAATCGGCAAGATCTCGGAATCTCAATGTCTCTCCCTCGGTGGCAATGTGGCCGGGATGCTTCCTACTTTCGAAAAACAGCTTGGCCGAAGGGGTCATGTAGATGGGATGTACCAGGGTGAAGATATAGGCTTGAAACGCGTTCACCGTGATTCCGTCACGAGCCGCCGCCACGGCCGGTTGTACTAGTTCACGCATCGGAAGCCGGCCCAATTGCCGGTGGACATCGAACATCCCGCGCACGCAACCGGGCACCGCACAGGCGCCCAACCCGACATGAAACTCCTGCTGTGCGCTGCCGAAATCGACGACTACCGGGTAAAAATCGAGGTCTGATGTGGCTCTCCGAATCCCGGGAGTCTGAGTGAAGAAATCGAATACCCTGGTGACACCGCGGGTGTCCCGGGCGAGTACAAACCCGCCGCCGCCAAGAGATGCGAGTACCGGTTCAACCACACAGGCCATAAAGAATCCCGCTATGGCGGCATCGAAGGCGTTACCGCCCGCGCGCAGCACCTCTGCAGCTGCCTCTGCGGTGCGGGGATGTCCGGCCGCAACCACGCCTTTTTCAGTCATCGTCAGACTCTCGCTAGGTTAATCTGAACCAAGAGCGTTCTTATGCGCTGATTAATCGATATAATAGAAAGTCTTCTTGCTTTCACAACCCTACCCAACAATTAGATATAAAGAAAACTCAACAATGTCATATCAACATATAAAGATTCCAGATTCTGGAGAAAGAATCACCATCAAGAATGGAAAACTCAATGTTCCAGACCAGGCCATTGTGGGTTATGTAGAGGGGGATGGCATCGGCCCCGACATCACCAACGCCAGCCTCAGAGTGTGGGATGCCGCAGTCGAGACGGCGTATGCAGGCAAGCGCAAGATTCACTGGTGCGAAATGTATCTGGGCGAAAAGTCGGCCGCTCTTTATGATGGAGATTACTTTCCCGCCGAGACACTCGATGCGATACGCGATGTGGTAGTGGCAATAAAAGGGCCCCTGACGACGCCGGTCGGCGGTGGTTTCCGCTCTCTCAATGTGTCGCTTCGCCAGGAACTGGATCTCTACGCGTGCGTCCGACCGGTTCGCTACTACCAAAGTGTACCCTCGCCCATGAAAGCGCCGGAGCAGGTGGATGTGGTCATTTTTCGCGAGAACACCGAGGACGTATACGCCGGCATCGAATACCAAAGTGGCAGCGAAGAAAACGAAAAACTGGCTAAGTTCCTGCGTGAAGAGATGGGGGCGACTTTTTTCGAGAAAGCCGGGCTTGGTGTCAAACCGGTGAGCCCATTCGGTTCAAAGCGCCTGATCCGCAAGGCAATCCAGTACGCCATTGACAACGATCGCGAGAGCGTAACTTTGGTACACAAAGGAAATATCATGAAATTCACGGAAGGTGCGTTTCGCAATTGGGGTTATGAGTTGGCAAAGGACGAGTTTGCTGGCGAAGTCATTACCGAAGAGGAATTGTACAACGTGTATGGCGGCAAACGTCCCCATGACAAGATCATCATTAAGGACCGGATCGCCGACATCATTTTCCAGCTCCTGCAACTGCGGCCAGTGGAGTTTGACGTGCTCGCAACTATGAATCTCAACGGCGATTACCTGTCCGACGCGGTGGCCGCCGAAGTGGGCGGTGTAGGCATCGCGCCAGGCGCGAACATCGGGGATGATGCGGCGGTATTTGAGGCCACTCACGGCACCGCACCCAAATACGCCAACCAAAACAAGGTCAATCCGAGTTCGTTATTGTTGTCCGGAGTAATGATGCTCGAGTACATGGGTTGGAAGGAAGCCGCCGATCTGATCAATGCCGCTTATCCCAAGGTAATCGGGGACAAGTTCGTTACCTACGATTTCGCCCGCCAAATGGACGGGGCTCATACGGTGTCCACGAGCACCTTTGCCGACGCCCTGATCGCGAAGATAACCGGTGACGCTGAAGACCTCGCTCGCTTCGAACGGGAACGCCGCGAGGCCCTGGAGGCGGAACGCAGAACTCGGGAGGAGAGACGCGTCGCTAATCCACTGGAGGCAATGAAGGAGTCCGGACGCCATCCGACTACAGCCGCCGGCGTGATGTCGCCGGTAATCAGCGTGTCCTCCGACACCAGCGTCGAAGATGCCATGCACAAGATGCGTGAGGCCGATATCAGCTATGTGTTGGTCCAGCCCAAGAAAGATGGCGAATGGGGCATTATGACCAAGCGCGATGTAGTTACAAAAATTGTAGGAGTTGAGCAGTCGACCACTAAGGTCAAAGTCGATAAGATTACCACTCGGCCGTTGTTGACGGTGCCTGCCGACGCAAGCCTGAGAACAGTGTCGTCGATCATGTCGCGTCACAACATCCGGCGAGTGGTAGTCGAGGCAAAACAGATACCAGTCGGCGTGGTGTCAGATACCGATTTGTTCGAAATCGTCGAGGAGTTCGGCTGGGGATTAGAGGAATGAACGGCGATTACGGATTGGGGGCATAGCCTTTCTTGATCGCTGGACTATTTTACATGGGCCGGGGTTTGCTCCCAGGCAATACCCTCATCTGGAATGTCTTGGCGCGCGCTGTGTAGGACCATCGCCCCCGCGCTCGCCACCATCACCGCGCCCGCTATGGACACCAGATCCCACCACTCATCCCAGAATAACCAGCCCAAGGATGCACCGAAGATGACCGACGAGTAGGTGAAGATCCCCACCCGTGATGCAGGTGCGGATCCATAACCGCGGGTCATAAATAATTGAGCGAGTGTTGCTAGGGGCCCAATCGCCATGAGTAACCCCCATTGTCTAAGGGTGGGTGCCTGCCAGCCCCAAAGTAGCGGCACCGCGGACACTGCAGCGGCTATGCCGGCGAAATAGAACACGATTCGCACTGCGGGCTCGGTACTCGATAAACGCCTAATTGCCACCTTGGCCAGCGCCGCCATGGCGCTACCCGCCAGGGCGATTAGCATCACCCAGTTGAGATCAAGGCCGGGTCTGATAATCAGGACGACGCCGGCGAAAGCTACTAGCAAGGCATAACGGGCCAACCGCGAAAGTCGCTCTTGCAGCCAAAAAAATGCCACCACCGGAATTAAAACCGGGGTAGTCAATTTCAGCAACATTGCATCGGCGAGCTTGATATGAGCGATGGCGTAGAAAAAACAATACATCGCCGCCACACCAGCCAGCGCGCGCACGAGATGTAGATGAAACACCCGTGTCTTGAGGCCCGGCATACCGGCCCGCGTGAGCAACGGTACCAACGCCAACAACCCAAACAGGTTACGGAAGAACACGATCATCTCGTTCGGTAGCCCTTCGGCCACCAATTTGATGATCGCCCCCATAGCGGCGATCAAAACTTCCGACGCAATGATGAACAGGGCACCGCGTGCGATACTTTGAGGATAGACCAACAGACTAGCCGGTGTAGTGCAGGCTAATCTTTCTCCTTGTTCTGATGCTTGCTCACCATCTCCTTTTGGATTGTCGCTGGTGTCTGTTGGTAATGGCTGAATTCCATGGTAAACGACCCTTCGCCGCCGGTCATCGATTTCAAGCGCGATTGGTAATCAGTCAACTCCGCCTGAGGCACTTGCCCTTTGACCATGACCATGCCGTCGGACAATACGTCGGTACTGGAAACACGCCCGCGTCTCGAGGATAGGTCGCCGGTGATATCACCCATATGGTCGTTGGAAATGGTAATCTCGATGTCGACGATAGGCTCCAAAATGATTGGTTTGGAGTTCGAAATCGCATCAATAAAAGCCTTGCGACCCGCGGTGATAAACGAGATCTCGTTGGAATCCACCGAATGGTACTTGCCGTCGTAGACTGTGACCCTGACGTCTTGAATCGGAAAACCGGCAATTGAACCAGTATCCAGTAACTGCCGCACGCCTTTCTCCACTGAGGGTATAAAACCCGAGGGAATCACGCCACCCACGACTTTATTTACGAACTCAAATCCGGTACCTCGCTCTAGCGGCTCCACGTTCAAGTACACTTCTCCAAACTGACCGGCACCACCGGTTTGCTTCTTGTGGCGATGATGTCCCTCCGCCTTCTTGGTGATCGTCTCACGATATGGCACCGTCGGCGGCTGGGTCTGAACTGGGACGTTGTAAAGTTCTTCCATGCGCTCTATGGCCGTGCGCAGGTGCAAATCACCCAACCCGCGCAAAACAGTTTCGTTGGCCGCCGAATCACGTTCAATCTTGATGCAAGGATCCTCTTCCGACAGCTTTTCCAGGGCTTCCGAAAGCTTCTGTTCATCACCGCGCTTCTTTGCCAATACCGCGAGCCCGGCTAAAGGCATGGGAAAATTTAGTTTTTTGAGATGAACGTCATCTTCATCGTGAAAGTTGTGCAAAATGCCATCAAATCGAATATCCGGCACCTTGGCGATTGCACAGATGTCACCGGGAATTCCTTTGGTGATCTCCTCGTTCTTCTTGCCTTGCAACTTGAACAAATGACCGACCTTGAATGCCTTGCGGCTGTCGTTGATAAACAACTCGCTATCCTTATCAACGGTACCTTGGTAAATACGAAAGATGCCGAGTTTGCCTACGTACGGATCAAACGTAACTTTAAAAACGTGCGCAAGAATGTGTCCAGCTGGATCCGGTTTCAAGTCAATCGGCGTCTCATCAGCACCGTTCAGTTTGACTAATGGTGGCGAGTTTCCCTCTATGGGATTCGGCATCAGTTTCGCAAGAATGTCCAACAACTCCTTGACCCCGGTTCCAGTTTCCGCAGAAACAAAACAAATAGGAACCAAGTGGCCCTCTCGCAATGCTTTCTCAAACGCATCGTGTAATTGCTCGGGGGAAATTTCTCCTTGTTCGAGATAAATTTCCATCAACTCCTCATCCACCTCTACGGTCTGATCAATCACTACAGTATGTGCGTCACTGACCGAAAAGAAATCCGACTCCCCGGAGGGATTAAAGAAACAATCAACCACTTCAGTGGCGTCTTTGGACGGCAGATTAATTGCCAGGCACTCCTTTCCGAATGTTTCTTGGATTGACTTGAACACCAACTCCAGATCTACACCATCTGCATCAATTTTATTGACCACGATCATGCGGCACAGATTTTGTTCACTTGCCCAGTCCATAAGCCGCCGCGCCAACATCTCGATCCCGTTCTGGGCGTTGATTACGATGGCCACGGTCTCGACCGCTGGTAATACGCTCAATGTCTGTCCTAGAAAATCCGGATATCCAGGAGTGTCGATGATATTGATGTGCTTATCGCCGTAATCCAGGTTGAGCAACGTGGAACGGAGGGAATGTTGATGTTTTTGTTCCAGCGGATCGAAATCGGAGGTTGTGGTCCCCCGCGCAACACTTCCCGCATTGTTGATCGCCCCTGTGTGTTGCAGCAGGGCCTCGGTGAGCGAGGTTTTACCTGAACCGGCGTGGCCAACAAGCGCCACATTCCGGATATCTTGCGTGGTATAGCCGGACATAAGCATCTCCATCCGTTTCGTTGTCGTGGTGTCGGCTCTGTGGCCGTTTCACGCCTAGCCTAAACCAAGCGTCCATGGCTATCAATCCGGCTGGATTCGGGACGGCGGCCCAGGGCCTGGGTACCCGGGAAAACACCGCGTCTGCTCGGTGGCGGTTTTAAGTATCCGCTACCGGCTCCCACAATTCGATCTTATTCCCCTCCGGGTCCATGATCCACGCGAAAATTCCTTCCGGGTGTTCCTTGGGCCCGGTCACGTCCAGACCTGTCTCACGAAGCTCATCAATGAGCTCGTGCAGGTTTTGCACCCGATAGTTGATCATGAAGGAAGCTGAGCTGGGCTTGAAATAATCGGTGTTCTGGGGGAACGGCCCCCAAACGGTATATTCGGATTTTTCTGGATCATCGGCATCGCGCCACTCGAAAATGGCACCGGCCTCGTCACTCGCTTCGATACCGAGATGCGCCTCATACCACGCTTTAAGTTTGTCCGGGTCCTTTGCCTTGAAGAAGATCCCCCCAATACCGGTCACCTTTTTCATGATCTCACCTACCGTAGTCTCGTCACGTTTGTAGTCGTGAACATAGCAGAGTGGTGCCAATTTGCAATACCATCATGCTTCAAAACGCACTGTAGCCGAAACTTTCTTGGAAGCGTGCAGCAAACTCATCGACCGTGAAGCGATGATTTTGCGTACCATGGTGTTCAATATTTATCGCGCCCATTAATGACGCAAGTCTTCCAATATCTTCCCATTTTTTCCCGTTAGTGATTCCATATAGCAACCCCGCGCGGAACGCATCACCGCAACCGGTAGGATCGACCGCTTCGGTTACCCGCCCAATCGGTATCTCAATCCTTATACCGTCGGTAAATATCTCCGAACCTTTAGCGCCCTTGGTAACAATCAGTGCGTCCACTTGACTCGCAATCTGTTGCAAGCTCAAGCCAATACGTTCTTGCAACAACTGACTCTCGTAGTCGTTGACGGTAAGGTAAGTGGCCTGATCGATAAATGTCTTCAACTCTTCAGCATTGAACATAGGCAACCCCTGGCCCGGATCGAACACAAATGGGATACCCAAGTTCGCAAACTGCTCTGCGTGTTCGACCATCGCCTGCCTGCCATCGGGGGATACAATGCCCAGTTCCACATTGTGCATATCTTCAATACGGTTTCGATGCGCCGCTGACATCGCCCCGGGATGAAATGCGGTGATCTGATTATCATCCATATCGGTGGTAATGTACGCTTGGGCCGTATACGTGTCGTCGATCTGTACAACACGGGTTTGCGGAATGTCACACTGATTCATCCATTCGGCGTAAGGTCCAAAGTCATGCCCCACCGCTCCCATTGGTAGTGGTTCCCCACCCAATAACTTGAGGTTATACGCAATATTTCCGGCACATCCGCCAAATTCACGACGCATTTCCGGAACTACAAAACAAACATTAAGTATATGTACCTTTTCCGGGAGAATGTGGTTTTTAAAGTGGTCCGGAAACACCATGATGTTGTCATAGGCAAACGAACCACAGATCAGTATCGCCATGGCAAATTTTTATCTTTCCCGAGTGTTATGACGTGTGATATCGAAACTAATCGGCAACGGAGTCAACGCCGGTCACTCGCTATTCCAAGCGACATCCAACTCCCGCGCGGCCTTGACCTCGTCGAGCCGAGTAACCGGGGTAGTGTGTGGCGCATGCTTCACGAGCTCAGGATCGCGATGGGCCTCCTCCAGGATCTCAACCAACGCATCAGTGAATCCATCCAATTCTTGCTTGCTCTCCGTTTCGGTAGGCTCGATCAGGAAGCACTCAGGTACCAACAGTGGGAAATACACGGTGGGGGCATGATATCCCTTGTCGAGCAAGCGCTTGGCGACATCCATAGCAATCACACCGGTTTGCTCCTTCAACGTCTTCAGAGTAACGATAAATTCATGGGCCGCACGTCGTGTCGGATACGCCATATCAAAACCACGACTTCGCAATTGCGCCATCAAGTAATTCGCGTTTAATGTGGCGAACTCCGCAACCCGATTCATGCCTTCCTTTCCCAACAATCGGGCGTAAATGTAAGCTCGCAGCAAGACACCGGCATTCCCCATGCTGCCAGAAAGGCGGCCAATGGATTGCGGTAAATCCTGCTCCGTCAACCAGCGGTAATCGCCACCTTCCTCCGTGACTATCGGGATCGGTAAGAACGGCAACAGGCGATCGTTGACACCCACCGGGCCGGCACCAGGTCCACCTCCACCGTGGGGGGTCGAAAAGGTTTTGTGCAAATTCATATGAATCACGTCAAACCCCATGTCTCCCGGTTTGACTTTGCCGACGATGGCATTGAGATTCGCACCGTCGTAATACAGCAGCCCGCCAGCCTCGTGAACGATATCGGCAATCTCTTGGATGTGTCCCTCGAATATTCCGAGCGTCGACGGATTCGTCAACATTAGTCCAGCAGTGTGTGGTCCTACCGCGGCTCGAAGCGCCTCTACATCAACGTCACCTTCCGCATCGGTGGGTATTTCGCGTACCTTGTACCCACACATGGTTGCAGTAGCCGGATTGGTGCCATGTGCCGCGTCAGGCACTAAAATTTCATCGCGCCTTTGATCATCTCGTGAGTCATGATAGGCGCGGATCATCGTCACACCGGCAAATTCTCCCTGGGCACCGGCGAGTGGCGTCAGCGAGACACCTTTCATGCCGGTTATATCTTTTAGAATTTCCTGTAACTCATGTAGACATTGCAAAAAACCTTGGCCGGTGGTCACCGCGGACTGTGGATGCCGCATGAGAAACTCCGGCAGCATGGCGTACTTGTTACACGCCCTCGGGTTGTACTTCATGGTGCATGAGCCGAGAGGATAGAAATGCGTATCGATAGAAAAATTGCTTTGTGACAAGCGTGTATAGTGACGCACGACCTGGAGTTCGGACACCGCCGGTAACGGTGCCAAATCTTCGCGAAGAAACTCCGCAGGTATGTCTGTGACCTCCAACTCCTCTCGCGGCGATTGAGAGGGATTTCTTCGTGTCGGTTTCGATAGTTCAAAGATAAGCATACTTTGTCACTTACCAAGCACCTGCATGGCCTTGTCATAATCGGGTTCTTGCCCAATTTCCGGTACCAGTTCCTTGTACATGACTTTATTGTTCTCATCGAGAACAACCACCGCGCGGGCAGTGATACCGGATAATGGACCGTCCACTAACAGCACGCCATAGTCCTTTGCGAAGTTCCGGCTACGCATCATCGACAGAGTCTTAACTGCGTGCGTCGATTCCGCTTCGCAGAAACGGCCTTGGGCAAATGGTAGGTCGGCAGAAATGATCAACACCACAAGATCATCACGGCCCTTAGCCTGCTCATTGAACCGTTTTGTGGAAACTGCACAAACCGGCGTGTCCAGACTGGGAACGATATTGAGAAGCTTCTTCTTTCCACTAAAATCGGCAAGTGAAACGTTATTGAGATCGCCATCAACCAACGCAAAATCAGGGGCGTCGCTTCCCATATTTGGTAGATCACCATTGGTGTTGATTGCGTTACCTTTTAATGTTACTTGCGCCATGTCTATCTCCTCGTCGTGTTAATTTGTTTTCTGTAAATACATTTGTGCTGCTCTACTAGCCGCATTCAAATAATTTGCAATATCTTTGCTGGCCGCTCCCGTGGAAGCTGCTGGCTGTTCACATCCATCTACACTTTACCGGCGACCTTTTGTGCACACGGTGGATCAAGCCGCCGGCGCGACATAATGCGTTCCAAATGTAATTCGTAGTTATCCATCTCAGTGTCGGTACGAGTCTCGGTTGCGCATACCAGCATGGTGTCCCCGAGTTGCGGATAGTGCCGGCTGAGATCGATGCCCCCAACAATACCTTGCGCCTCCAGCGCCCTCAATATAGCCGATGGGTCTTGGGTCAATCGAAGTACGCCCTCGTGGAAGAACGGCCGGTCGAAGAGTTTTTCGACACCCTCGATTTTGGCAAGTGAATTCAACAAGCGCTTCGTATTAGCGTGACATTGTAGGGCTACCCTGCGCAGTCCGTCCGCACCCAACAGCGCGATGTAAATCGTAGCCGCGGTGACCATCAGACCCTGATTGGTACAGATGTTAGAGGTCGCTTTTGAGCGCCGGATGTGTTGCTCCCGCGCCTGCAAAGTGAGGGTAAACCCGGGTCTTCCTTGCGTATCCACAGTGCGCCCAACGATACGTCCGGGCAACTGTCTGATCAGCTTTTGTTTGCAACACATGAAACCAAAGTACGGCCCCCCGGAGGATAAGGGTATACCGACAGGTTGACCCTCACCCACCGCGATATCCGCACCCTGCTTACCCCAACGCCCGGGTGGCTTGAGTAACGCCATCGCGATGGGATTTACCAATCCAATTACCAGCAATCCATGATCATGCGCCCAATCGGTCAATGCATCGACCTCCTCCAGGACACCGAAGTAGTTTGGCTGTGGAACAACGAGCGCCGCAATATCGTCGGTCGTTTGTTGCGACACGATCTCGACTGGAGTATGGCCACCAACTTCAGAGAACGGCAGTTCAATGAGCTCGATACCTTGATTTCTGACAATGTTGCTTACCACTTGTCGATATACGGGAGAGATTGTGCTTGGCATCAAAACTTTGGTTGCTTTCTTTTTTGCGCGTACTGCTGCGAGGACTGCCTCTGCTAACGCAGACGCGCCATCATAAAGAGAGGCGTTGGAGACTTCCAAGCCGGTCAATCTTGCCATCATGGTTTGAAATTCATAGAGCAACTGCAGCGTACCCTGGCTGGCCTCCGCTTGATACGGCGTATAGGCAGAGTAAAACTCACCGCGGGTAGTCAATTCCCAAACCACGGCGGGTATGTGGTGCTCGTAAGCACCGCCACCTATGAAATTCACATACAGTCCATCTTTATTCGCACGCTCCATCATGACCCGCCCGATCTCCATCTCATTGATGCCCTCCGGCACTAAGGACAGTGCTAGCGCGCGTAAATCTTCCGGTATCTCGTCAAATAGATCGTCGATGGAGTCAACTCCGATCACGTCGAGCATGTCTCTAATTTCTGATTCGGTATGAGGGATAAAGGGCATAGCTGATCCGCCTATTCTTACTCGCGCATACTAAGATTCCGACGCGACCACTTGCTCATAGGCGGCGGGATCAAGAAGATTATCGGCCGCCGATTGATCAACGGGGCGTAGACGAAATAGCCATCCCCGGTAGTAGGGATCCTGATTAATAGTCTCGGGAGCATCGGCCAGTTCGCTATTCACCTCAACAATTTCTCCACCTACCGGCGCATAAACGTCGGATGCTGCCTTGACTGATTCCACCACCGCACACTCCTCTCCGGTGCTGACATTGGTGCCAACTTCTGGCAGTTCCACGAACACCATGTCGCCCATCATCTCTTGTGCATGCTCCGTTATACCAACCTCAATATGACCATCTTCCATTATCCGCAACCATTCATGGGTGTTGGTGTATCTCAAATCCTCGGGTATTTCACTCATCTCACTCTCCTTCAATTGAGCGCTGCGTTTCGTATAATCAAAGATCCGGCAAACAACTCTTTCCGTGACGCACAAACGGATACTTGACAACCTTCGCATCCAGTTGCTTGCCACGGATCTCGACCTGACACGAATCTCCGGTCTGCACCGCGACGGGAACACGAGCCATCGCAATGGCACAACCCAAAGTGGGTGAAAAAGTACCACTGGTAATCTCGCCTTGTTGCCCACCCGCGCACGTCACTCGCTGATGACTACGTAATACGCGCTTATCCAGCAACACCAGCCCGATTAACTTACGCGCCACACCTTGTGCGCGCTGCCTCTCCAGCGCCTTGCGTCCTACAAAATCCCGGTCCTTCGGTTCCCAGGCAACAGTCCACGCCAGGCCCGACTCTAAAGGCGTGGTGTTTTCGTCCATATCCGTTCCATACAAATTCATTCCTGCCTCTAGCCGTAGCGTATCGCGTGCTGCTAGACCGCAGGGGGCGACCCCGGCCCGTTGCAATGCGCGCCAAACATATGGCGCCTGGTCATTCGGTAATATAATCTCGAATCCGTCCTCACCGGTATAGCCTGTTCTAGCGATAAAGTAGTCGTTGGTTTCGACGGCAAAGAACGGTTTTAGATTGGCAGACGCTTCCTTTACCGCATCACCCAGGGCAACACAAGTCTTGTCGCGGCCGTTGGGACCTTGTACTGCAATCATCGCCAAATCCGACCGCGGTTCAATATCTACCCCCTGCACTTGTTGGGCGTGATCTTCGATCCATGCCAAATCCTTGTCGCGGGTGGCCGCATTCACCACAATTCGAAACCAATCATCGCGCACGAAATAAATAATTAGATCGTCTATCACACCACCGTGCGCATTTAACATGCACGTATACAGCGCTTTCCCGGATACCGTTAGCTTGTCAACATCATTGGCCACCAAACGCCGAAAAAACTGACGCACGCCGTTGCCGCGAAGGTCCACGCGAGCCATGTGTGACACATCAAACATGCCGGCGTCTCGGCGCACTGCGTGATGTTCTTCGACTTGGGATCCATAATGAAGCGGCATATCCCAGCCGCCGAAAGTGACGATCTTCGCTCCCGTTTGTTCATGTAATTTGAAAAGCGGTGTTTTTTTGTTCATTTTCGTGGTTAATTTAAACGCGTCGTAAAAGTTAAAAAAGGCGATGGCTGGACAGCCACCGCCCCTCTGTCCGGTTACCTGAGAGCTTAACCGCCTTCGGTGCCCAATGCCTTCTCACAACGTAAGGCATATTGCCTCTGTGAGCAGTCACGAACGTTCCTTTGACTCTGACCGCAAACAACCACGCACCGGCAATGGGGCCCTCCCTAGAGCCGGCCGATTCCGCGGTCCCTTTGCCGGTGCGTTTCCGGGCGAGGTTGCGCCATCGGCCCCCGGCAATGTACTCGGAACCATTCCAGGAATGCATATTCGTCCAAAATCAAAGCGTGATTTCCCGGTTCCAAGCGAATATTAACGGGCGTCTCCCACGGACCGTCTCGCCGGGAGTAAAACTATACTGACCGTAGCTGCGCGTGCCAAGTTGTTCTATAATACGAATAATAATGATTATTGTTCGTATTATTGTTAATATATCTGATAATCGATCCACGATACGTGAACTACGAGGAACATATGGTTATGAAAATCCTTAAAATTCTGGGCCTTGGACTTGGGGGCATGGTGCTGGCGGTGAGCGTTGGCTACGCACAAGAGGTCAATCTCTACTCCGCTCGCAAAGAGGCTCTGATCAAACCGCTGCTGGATGAATTCAGCCAAAAAACAGGTATTAAGGTCAATCTGGTTACCGGCAAGGCGGATGCACTGCTGAAACGCCTGGAAACAGAGGGCGCAAACACACCTGCCGATGTTCTGATTACTGTGGACGCCGGACGTTTACACCGTGCGAAAATTGCCGAGTTGTTACAGCCTGTTAGTTCCGACGTGCTGCAAGAATCCGTACCCGCAAGCTACAGAGATCCGGACAACTACTGGTTCGGATTGTCATTACGGGCGCGACCTATCATGTATGCAATAGGAAAACTGGATCCAAGCACGTTGACAAGCTACGAGGAATTAGCCGAGCCCAGGTGGAAGGGCAAGATTTGTGTGCGTTCTTCAAGCAACATCTACAACCAATCACTGGTGGCATCGATGATTGTAGCCATCGGTGAGCAGCAAACCGAACAGTGGGCACGGGCTCTAGTAGCGAACCTGGCACGACCACCAAAAGGCGGGGATCGCGACCAGATTCGGGCTGCCGCTGCCGGCCAATGTACCATTGCAATCGCGAATACTTATTACCTGGCGCGCATGGCGACTTCTAAAAAGGGCCAGCGGGCACGTGAAGTGGCCGGGAAGATCGGCATAATATGGCCAAACCAAAAAGGAAGGGGTACGCACATAAATGTCAGCGGCGCTGGCGTGACAAAATTCGCCAAGCACAAGGACAACGCAATAAAACTGCTTGAATTTTTGGTCGGCGGTGAAGCGCAACGTCTTTACGCTGATAGCAATCACGAATACCCGGTCAAAGCAGGTATGGAACCCAGCGAAATACTGAAGCAATGGGGAACATTTGAAGGGGACTCAGTCAACTTGTCGCTGCTCGGCAAATACAATAGTACTGCAGTCAAACTCATGGATCGGGCCGGCTGGAGGTAGACGTCCCGGTGCTATCTCCGACACATCCAAGCACTATCGCCACCTCCAAATCATCTCCAGCGACTTGGTGGCACCGTCATGGCTGGAGTCTCGCAGTGGTGGCTGTTTCCGCATTACTCGCATTGCCGATTTTGGTGGTATTGAGTTTTGTGTTGCAGCCGGCGAGCGATGTGTGGCGGCATTTGTTCGAAACCGTACTAACGGATTACGTTATCAACTCGCTGTTATTGATGGTGGGCGTCGGTGTCGGCACCCTGTTACTCGGCGTGGGATCGGCTTGGTTAACGACTCAGTACCAGTTTCCCGGTCGGGACACTCTGATATGGGCCTTATTGCTGCCGTTGTCAATGCCCGCTTATATCACCGCCTACACTTACACCGGCATGCTCGACTATGCCGGTCCTCTGCAATATCAGTTACGGGAATGGTTTGAGTGGTCATACGGAGATTATTGGTTTCCCGAAGTCCGGTCGCTGCCGGGCGCCATGGCCGTGCTTTCTTTCGTGCTTTATCCCTATGTGTACCTGTTATCGCGGGCCGCGTTTCTCGAACAATCCGTCTCCATGACCGATGCCAGCCGCCTGTTGGGCTGCACCGCGTGGCAAAGTTTCCGTCGCGTGGCGCTACCGATGGCACGACCGGCTATTATCGCGGGTTTATCGCTGGCATTGATGGAGACCCTGGCAGATTACGGCACCGTGCAGTATTTCGGCGTCGATACCTTTACTACTGGCATCTTTCGCACTTGGTTTGGGCTTGGGGATAGTTCTGCCGCTGCGCAATTGGCTTCTGTTCTCCTGGGCTTCATATTTTTACTTATAGTGCTCGAGCGCTGGTCTCGCAAGCGTGCCCGGTATCATCACGTAGGCATCCGTTCGCAACCATTTCATGTGCAGTTTCTTACGGGATGGCGGGCGGCAGCGGCGATCTCAGCGTGTGCGCTGCCCTTGATGCTTGGATTCGTGCTCCCAACAGCACAATTGTTATTGTGGGCCTACCGCACCGCTGACCAGATGATTGACCCCGAGTTCTATCGGCTAATCCGCAACAGCATCACATTGGCCGCCGGCGCCGCAACCTTGGCGGTGTTCATCGCTCTGCTCATTGCCTACGGCAAACGCCTATCACCAAATAAGGTTGTCGTTTCCGCAGCGCGGGTGGCCGGCATGGGTTACGCAATACCCGGCACGGTCATCGCAGTCGGCGTCATGCTGTCTCTAGCGTGGCTGGATAACAACATAGATTTTTGGTTTCGAAATCAGTTCGGCATATCTACCGGGTTGTTGTTCAGCGGCACACTTTTCGCATTGGTGTTCGCGTATATGGTCCGTTTTCTTGCCGTGTCTTTACAAACGGTAGAGTCGGGACTGGCAAAGATAAAAGAATCAATGGATGATGCAGCTCGGTCGCTGGGTTATCGCCCCAAGGAAGTCCTTCGCCGAGTACATATCCCGATAATGCGCGGAAGTCTGCTAACCGCCGGTCTGATCGTGTTTGTCGACATTCTCAAGGAGCTACCCGCCACCTTGATACTGCGTCCATTCAATTTTAATACTTTGGCGGTGCGTGCTTTCGAGTTGGCTTCCGATGAGCGCTTAGCCGATTCAGCGATACCCGCGATCGCAATCGTACTAGTTGGACTTTTGCCGGTAATACTACTCAGTCGTGCCATCGCGCGCAGCCGCACCACCACCTATGTCGACAGAACCAACGGCAATATTTAGACAACTTATCGTCGTTTGCTGGTGGTGAGAATGCTCGGCAGTTTTCTCTTGTTGATGGAACACTTTCCATTCTTCCGTATTCCCTCGCAGACTCCATACATGTACAAGGAGTGATTATCGAGAACAAAACCGGACTCGTCCGCTACTTTCTGCTGCCGTTCCTCTATGGCTTTGTCGTAAAACTCGAACACGTCGCCACATTCCATGCATACCAAATGATCGTGATGGCCTTCATCGTTGAGTTCAAATACCGAGCGACCCCCTTCAAAATTGTGACGTATCACCAACCCAGCGTTTTCGAATTGCGTTAGCACCCGGTATACAGTCGCTAAACCGATCTCCTCGCCGGAATCCAGCAAACTCTTATAGACGTCCTCGGCCGTCATATGCCGAATACTGGCATTTTCGAGCATACTCAAGATTTTGAGCCGTGGCAGCGTGGTCTTGAGACCTGCCTTCTTCAACTCGGCGCTGGAAGACATCGATGGGCTCCTGAGGAATAATCGGTCGCTGAAACAATAACGTTAGTACAAATTATTAGCAATAATACCTGCATTGACAGATTGAATATTGAACGGCTTCATGTCTATGATTGACGACATCAAATCAACGAGACCGCATCGAGATCTGGTGAAATTCGCGGCCGGGACCGTGTTCGTGCTTGCACTGACCTGGTCTCAGTTCTGCGTGGGGGAAACTTATGTGTTCTCTGCACCTCCTGGCGAAACCGCCGAGGATGGTCAGAAAGACTACGGCCCGATTGCTGAATTCCTCACCAAAGCGACCGGCAGACGGTTTATCTATCGGCACCCGAACAATTGGCTATCCTACATGAAGGATATGCGCACCGATAAGTATGATTTGATCTTTGATGGCCCGCACTTTGTCAGCTGGAGAGTAACCAGGTTAGGGCACACGCCGTTGGTAAGAGTACAGGGTACGTTGAATTTCGTCATCGTCGCCCGGAACAACGATGAGGTAGTATTTAATCTTACCGATCTCGCAGGACACAAAGTGTGCGCACACGCCCCGCCCAATCTGGCCACCCTCACCATGCAAACCCAATTCGCAAATCCTGTGCGCCAACCACAGATCTTTGAGGTCAACGGGTTCGAGAATATCTTCGCCGAGCTTCTAAAGGGTAACTGCCGCGGGGCGGTAATACCGTCCGCGTTATATGCAACATTCAATAACGGCGATACCAAAGGTAAAACAAGAATCCTCCATCTCAGTAAACCCTTACCGCGACAAGCGATTACCGCTGGTCCCCGACTACCGGAAAATATTCAAAGCGTTATCCGTGCTGCGCTGCTGTCCCCACACGGCTTAGTGGCAACCAAAAGGCTTCGCGAACGCTTCGCCAACGGTGAGCAGATGGTGGCGACGAATCAGGATGAATACCAGGGGTTCGCAACTCTGCTGGACAATCTGTATGGATTTGGCTGGTAGTCACAATATCGAGTCCAACTTGGATTTGCAGACCAAGGACTCGAGTGTCAATAAACGGATTAATCTGGCGTGCATTGACGTCGTTTAGCCGCTAAACCTTTTTAACATTGGAGCGATAGTCAGTCCCTGCACCAATATCGAGAACACGACGATGATGTACGTCATTACTAAAAACACATCCCGCGCCTCTCCTATCGGCAGAGACAATGCCAAAGCTACTGAGATTCCGCCACGCAAACCGCCCCACACCAGGATCTTGACCACATGAGGACTATACTCCTTCTTTAACCGTAGCAAGCCGACCGGAATACCCACACTAAAGAACCGGGACATCAACACCAGGGGAATGGCGAACAGCCCCGCAATTATGTAGCCAGCAGAGAACTCCAGTATCAGCATCTCGAGCCCGATGAGCACGAACAAGATTGCATTCAAAATCTCGTCAATCAGTTCCCAGAACGTATCGAGGTGCTCACGAGTCTTGTCGGACATAGCTAGCGCCCTACCTTCATTCCCGATCATCAGGCCTGCCACCACTATAGCAATAGGCCCTGACGTATGCAGTTTGAGCGCTAAGGTGTATCCACCCATCACCAACGCCAGGGTGAGAAGAATCTCAACCTGATAATTGTCAACTGTGCGCAGCAGGTAAAAGCCGAGATAGCCCAACGCTACACCGAACAGCGCACCTCCTATCGCTTCTTGCACGAATAGCAGCGCCGCCTCTCCGGCGGAAACGTCCTCGGGACTGTATGCCAAGCTCAGCAACACCAAAAATATGACCACACCGACGCCGTCATTAAACAGCGACTCGCCGGTAATCTTGGTCTCCAAGCTTTTTGCGATACCGACCGTTTTTAATGTCGCCATCACGGCAATGGGATCCGTGGGTGATATCAGTGCGCCGAACAACAGGCAATATATATAAGCAATATTAAAGTCAAGAAGACCCAATAAAATCCAAATCAGGGTGCCGACAATGAACGTAGACAAAACAATGCCCATCGTCGCCAAACTCGTGATTATCCACTTGAACTTGGAAAGATCTTCGAAATTCACATGCAATGCACCGGCGAACAGCAGGAAGCTCAGCATTCCGTGCATCAATACTATGCTGAAGTCAATCTGCGACAGCATCAATTCGGCCTTCGTTTCAAATTCCCCGATGCCCAAAACATTCAAACCGATCAACACCAGCGACAAGACCAGCGCGATGAGCATGACCCCGATAGTGGTCGGCAGCCCAATGAAACGATAATTGAGGTAACTAAAAACAGCGGAGAGGGTGATGAGTATTGCGAGTAAATTCAGAATTTCCATATGAATTCTGATTTAATAATCTGCAATCGAAATCGAGCACTTGGCAAGCTCCGGAAGATCGCCGTCAAGTCCCATTGCGCGACGTATTATTAGTTGTTTCAACGGGCCCGATGCATCAGTCAGGCGCAGCCCTAAGCCTCGCAATTGCCGTATCGGCGTTAACTGCACCTGGAATAGTCTCTGCAAACCATGTACTGCATTCATCATCAACATGTTTTCGCCCTTGCGCCAACGTTCATAGCGCCGTAACACAGATCGGGTTCCGATGTCCTTGTGCGCGGCACCGGCCACCACCTCTGACAGTACGGCGGCGTCGGCAATGCCAAGATTGGCACCCTGGCCCGCAAGCGGATGTACCGCGTGAGCAGCGTCACCAATTAATACGCAACGGCCGGCAATGTAGCGTTCTACATACGATCGCGACAATGGAAACCACTTGCGCGCGCCGATCGCGCTGATTTTGCCTAACCTGAATTCAAACGATTCCTCCAACCTATGAATAAATGCCTCGTCCGTCAGCGTCATCAACTCGTCAGCCAACGGCCGGTCACAGCTCCAAACAATCGAGCAACTGCCGTCCGCCAACGGCAAAAAAGCCAGCGGACCGGTCGCTAAGAAACGTTGCCACGCAGTGTGTTCATGGGACCGCTCCGTTTGCACCTGAGCAACGATGGCACGTTGATCGTAATCCGTTCCCCGCGCCCCGATACCCAGGTGCCGGCGCACCCAAGAGCCAGCACCATCGGCACCGACCACAAGGGCCGCTGTGCACTCACCGCCGCTAAAACCAATTGTAACTGAGTCGCGCTGCGGGGTAATTTCTTCCACCTTGGTCGCCCATAGCACGTCGGCGTGGGGATAGTTGCCGAGCTGTCGATGCAAGGCATCAACCACTAGGCTGTTCTCGACAATATGTCCCAGCTGTGGTTCGCCGATCTCCGCGGCATCGAAGGTAATGGCACCCTCACTCCCCGCATCCCACACCACCATCTTGCGAAACGGTGACACCCGATGTGCGCTTACCGCCGGCCATATTCCCAGATTACGAAACACACACTCCGCGGCGCGGCCTAGCGCGCTGACCCGGAGATCGTATTGGCTGTGATCAACAACAGGCGGGTCATTGGTATCGATTATTGCAACTCTATATTCACGCTGAGCCAGAGCATTGGCCAATGTCGCGCCGACCATCCCGGCACCGATAATCACCACATCGTGCTCGCTCATAGCCTACCCCAAAGGTACACCGCGACCGAGTTGCGGGACCCGTCCCGCCAAACCCATGGTGCGTCGAAGCAGGGATCGCTTGAGAGACGGAAAGATATCCACTGCCACCATGCCGACACCCCGCAAGAACGCCAACGGCAGTGACTCATTGCAGAAAAGCCTTATCAGGCCATCGGTAAAGGTAATAGTTGCGCGGGTATCGTCGCGTCGCCAATCGGCATAGGGGCCTAACACCGAGATGGAACCTATATCGTCACCGTTTCGCGTGGCATTGTTTAGGACTTCAGCCAACGCCGCCACATCACGCAGACCAAGGTTAAAGCCCTGACCGGAAACCGGGTGTAGGGTATGTGCGGCATTACCGATCACCACCGCCCGGCGTGCGATAGGATTCGGAACACGAACCAACGATAGCGGATACGCTTTTCGTTCGCCCAGATTGCGCAAATTGCCTGCACGGTATCCAAACCGAGCTTGGAGACTTGCGAGAAATTCGCTGTCCGAGAGACCCATGAGTTCCGGGGCCTGACTGGATGTGGTCGTCCATACGACCGCGTAACGGTTGCCGCTGGTCGGCAATAAAGCCAACGGACCGGTAGCGGTGAAACGTTCATAGGCCTTATTTTGATGATCCCGCTCTGGCGTGACCGTCGTCAATATAGCGGTCTGTCCATAATCGCGACTGACAGTTTTGATATCCAACCATTCGCGGGCGGGTGATCGACCACCGTCTGCCAACACAACCAATCTGCATGTTACCGCTGTCTCTCCACTGTTTGTTTGCACGGTCAGGACTGCGCAGTTTTCATCTGAGCTGATTCCGGTGACTTGCCCGGGGCAAATAAACTCCGCTTCGGCGTTATCCGTGCGCGCCATTAGTGCTTGCCCCAATACCCGAGCCGGCACGATATACCCGAGTGCATCGACGCCAGCATCAGTATGGCTAAGACGGGTAAACCCGGAATGGCCAAGGTCCGAAATATGAATACTCTCTATCGGGGTCGCGTCCCGCGCCGTCACCTCGGGCCAAACACCGATTGCAGATAGGATTTGCATCGTGCCGTGCGAGAGCGCGAGCATGCGTTCAGTGTAACTAGGTTGGGATTCGGATTTGAATGGCACTGCCTCAATCAAGGCCACGCGTAACGGTGTCGACGCCAATGCACAAGTCAAGCTAGCGCCGACCAAACCGCCACCGACGATTGCGACATCAAATCGCTGGTGGCCTTCATTACCTCCTGTGTGCAACGAATCCTCCTTCACCGCTCACTTTTGCATTAGAGCCTCGATTTCGCCAACGGTCTTTGGTGCATCTTTCGACAAGATGGTATTACCGTTGCGATTGATCAGGACATCGTCCTCGATACGGACACCAATTTCGCGCCATCTCGGATCGATGTCATCATCGCCTGGGATATACAAACCAGGTTCAATCGTAAACGTCATTCCGGGTTCCAACTCGCGCCATTCTCCCTCGACTTTATAGTCACCAACATCATGAACATCCATGCCCAGCCAATGTCCGGTCCGGTGCATGTAAAAACGACGATAGGAACTATTCTCGACAAGTTCATCGACGCCACCTCGTAACAGACCCTCATCAATTAGCCCCTGAACCAAAATACGAACCGCTGCATCGTGGGGCTCATTCCAGTGGCAACCCGCTTGGGCCTTTTCTATCGCGGCAGCCTGTGCCGCTAAAACGAGCTCGTAGACGGTTCTTTGCTCGGGCGAAAACTTTCCATTGACTGGGAACGTGCGCGTAATATCGGAGGCGTAACAGTCGATCTCGGCTCCGGCATCAATCAGCACTAGTTGACCGTCCATGAGTTCGTCGTTGTTATCAATATAATGCAATACACAGGCGTTGGCGCCCCCGGCCACGATCGGGGGATAAGCCGGATAGGCACTACCACCTTTGCGGAACGCATATTCCAGCTCTGCGTGGAGTTCATATTCCATCATTCCCGGCTGACACACTTGCATCGCGCGCCGATGAGCAGCAGCCGATATTCTCGCGGCGTGCTTCATCACTTTCACTTCGTCGGTCTGCTTAATTAACCGTAATTCATGGAGGATGTGAGTCAGGTCCACTAATTCATTCGGCGCGTTTACGCCGGCACGGGTTTTTGCTTTGACCTCGTTGACCCAGCCCAATAATTTCATGTCGAAATCGGGATAACTGCCCACATTACAGAACACCTTGCTACGATTCTCCAGCAAACCCGGCAGAATATCTCCGATATCGGCGATCGGAAATGCATCATCGGCATCATAGAGCTCTGCCGCCCCTTGTAAGCCGGCTCGCTTCCCATCCCAAGCCTCGCGTTCAGGATCACGTTCGCGACAAAACAAAATATATTCACCTTTCTCTCGACCGGGGCACAAAACTGCCACCGCTTCTGGCTCGGGGAAATGTGTCAGATAGAAAAAATCGCTGTCTGGACGAAATCTATAATGGACGTCCCGGTTACGAATCCTTTCCGGCGCAGTAGCGATAACGGCAATTCCATCGCCCATGAGTTGCATCACTTCCTGACGTCTACGCTCGAATACCCGCCTAGCGATCATATCAATACTGTCTCTTTGACTACGCGTATTACGCGACATCATCTTGCAGCTCTTCAAAGATTAATTGAACACCCACACGAACGTACTCTTCTATCTCCGCCAATGCCCATTCGTCTTGCTCTCGATCGTCTCCAGGCTCAGCCTTGGAAATCGCGACGAAATCCCGGGCAATCTCCGCCGCGTCACCGGATAATTGATCTATGGCAACGGCCCGGTTGGATAACAAACCAAAGACAAAACCCTGGCACCACTGGCCCACAGCCTCGGTACGCTCCAGCAACTCATGCTCATCGCCCGGTAATAACAACGAAAAAGACAAATCACGATCATTCAGGCTTTGCTGACTGCTTTCATACAATGAATCGATGAATTCCTCAAGCGCGCCTTTCGATTCGTTACTATTCCCAGCCACCGCACTGACAAGATTATTTACATCCACTTGTCGTCCGGACTTTAGCTGGTTGCAGATAGCGCCGCAAATAATGCCATGAACTTTGGAAGCATTATGACCCGTATCCGCAAGCAACAACGCCGCGCGTAGTCGGTCATAATCAGAATTGGAAAACGTCGGATTCATGCTACGCTATAAATTTACACGAACACAGAAGCATGGAGAGCAGGAGGTGGCGTTGGTCACTGTGATGATTGAGAGTACGTCAGTTGCTCGTTATACAATGAACCAAGTAACCGCGGGACACAAAAGGTTCCCATATTTAGGGCGTTCCTTCAACCGTTAATAGGCGTTGACCGAATTTGACCAGAGGCCTATAGTTCGGATCGTCATGAGTCTCAGCGAACAAGAACAAGGTTTAGCTCGTTTGGAACAGCGGGTAGATGAATTGATAAAAACGTGCCGTCGGTTGCGGGACGAAAACCTATCGCTTCGCTCTAGCCGTGACTCCTTGCTTGAAGAAAAAACCAAACTGTCCGAGAAGAATAAGATAGCGCGCAATCGACTGGAGACAATTGTTGACCGCCTGCGTACACTAGAAAATATAAAATGAAACCGGCCTCACAAGGCGTCAAAGTGACTATCATGGGGCGCGAATTCACAGTGGCGTGTCCGGATGAGGAACGTGATGCGTTGACTCGGGCTGCCGCGAACCTTGACGGCAGGATGCGTGAGATCCAAAAAAGCGGGAAGGTTGTAAGTCTGGAGCGCTGTGCGATTATTGCCGCCCTCAATGTTGTGAACGAACTATTGTATATTCGCGATGAAGCCAAGAAAAAGGAGGAGCTGGGTGAGCGTATGAAAGCGCTACAGGAAAAACTGGACTCGGCAATGCAGGAGCAACTTCATCTATAATAAGGGGTATATTCCCGGAAGGGTGACATCGGAAGGAATAGAAGATTTGGCGTCGCCTACGGTGTTCGAGTTGTTCTGAACACCCTTAGAACCTAAATCATAATTTGGGAGCCGCATAGAGTTCGTTGTTGTGCATGTCCTATAAACGGAAAGCCTGATACGTCTCCGAGGCCCCCACTTGGACCTTTTTGGTTCAAGGAATTAGGAGCGACACGGCACAGGTGGGTGACGCCACTTCTATCACCATACATCGATTATTCCAGTTATCGAGCGCACATCATTGGTTGCAGACAAACGCCGCTTACGTACCCAGATGCGTAATAGGCGTCGTCAACTTTCCCCGTACGAGCAACAATCTGCGGCTGACGATCTGCTACGGCAGCTATCGCGTCTATCCTATTTTCGAAACGTGCATCGCGTCGCATTTTATTATCCCAATGACGGTGAAATAGATCCCCGCCCCACAATCGAGCATGCTTGGCGCACGGGCAAACAATGCTTCCTGCCGGTGGTCAACCACCCGAATTTGCCATTGCGTTTTGCGCGGTACCTACGTCAACAGCCGACCCGCGTTAACCGATTTGGGATCCCGGAACCGGTGGTTCGGCGGCGCGATTTGTTCAACGCGCATCACCTCCAATTGATTCTCGTGCCATTGATTGCCTTTGATGCAAACGGCGGTCGGCTTGGCATGGGAGCCGGCTTTTACGATCGCACGCTTGCCTTTTTAGGCAGCAGAAAATATTGGCACTCGCCAATGGTTATTGGCGCCGCTCATTCTTTTCAGCAAGTTGAGCATGTGCCACAGGACTCCTGGGATGTGTGTTTACGGGGCATCGTTACCGAAAAAGCTTTTCTCGCCGTGTGAAAACTTTTATCTTTGCGACTATTAGGCCTCTACTAGCTCAGACGGTTACTCATGCAATTCTGGTTGATGAAAAGCGAGCCGGGTATTTACGGTATCGACGACCTTGCCCGGCAAAAGCGCAAGACAGACCATTGGGACGGAATACGAAATTACCAAGCGCGTAATTTTATGCGTGACGACATGCGCAAAGGAGATCTGGCATTTTTTTACCACTCCAATTGTCCGCAACCCGGTATCACCGGAATTGTCAAGATCGTACGTGAGGCTTATCCTGACTTTACCGCGTTCAACCCCAAGCACAAATACTATGATCCGAAGAGCGATCCTGAACACCCTCGCTGGTTCATGGTTGATGTCAAACTAGCGCGAAAATTCAAAAGGACAATTCCATTACAGGAACTCAAGGAACACAAGAAACTCAGAGATATGCGCTTGTTACAACGCGGTAGCCGGCTTTCTATCTTGCCGGTTACCAAACCGCAATGGGACTACATCCTCAAACTCGAAAGTGAATGAAAAGGAGTATACGTTATGCGCTGGCCAAGCCTATTATTTAGTACGGCAATTGCAGTCCTTGTGATCAGTTCGCCGCTTGCACAAACAAACAAAAAGGAAAATACAATGGTGAGATTTACTACAAACTACGGCGTCATTGACATCGAAGTGTTCGATGATCAAGCGCCTGTTACAGCGAAGAATTTCGTCGATTATGTTAACGACGGCTTTTACGATGGGCTCATTATGCACCGCGTGATACCTAATTTCGTAATTCAAGGCGGCGGCTTTGAACCCGGTATGAAGGAACGACCCACCCGCGACCCAATCAAGAACGAGGCGGACAACGGACTTAAGAATGATCGTGGCACGCTGTCTATGGCACGCACAAATGACCCAAACAGCGCCAGTTCTCAATTTTTTATCAATCTCAAGGACAACGCTTTCCTGGATCACAGCGGAAAAAATCCAAGCGGTTGGGGATATGCGGTGTTCGCTAAAGTGGTCAAGGGGATCGACGTGGTGGATAAGATCGCCGGTGTCGAAACCGCTCGTGCTGGTGTTCACGATGATGTCCCCAAAAAGGACGTAATCATCACCACCGCGGAGATCTTGGCCGACTGACCTTCTATTTCCCCGGATTCAATGAATGTAATCGCTCTATCGAAGGTCATCCCGCCTCTTTTGTATCCACTAACCATCGCGATTGGGTTTGGTCTGATTGCGATTTTGTTCCTGCTGCTGCGCAAACCGGCTGCTGCGGGTTTAATGCTCTTGCTGTCGATAGTCACACTAGGCGTTGCCGGAAATCCCCAGGTCGCCAATTATCTGGTCGCAGACATCGAGCGTACGCACTTACCCTTGACTCCTGAAGGCACACCACGGGCAGACGCGATTGTGATGCTGGCAGGCGTGGTTGGGCTTCCGGCACCACCTCGGGTTGCGGTGAATTTGTCAGGCGCCGCCGACCGCATCGTGCATGCGGCGCGCTTGTACCGAGCGGCAAAGGCCCCGTTGATCATCGTCTCCGGCGGTAACGTATTTCCACAACCGGGGGTGAAGCCGGAATCGTTTTATATCGCGCAACTCTTACAAGAATGGGGCGTCCCGAATCAAGCTATTATTACCGAGGGACAAAGTCGAAATACCTATCAAAATGCCCTCGGGAGTAAACAAATTCTCGAGGAGCGGGACATCGACAAGATTCTGCTGGTGACTTCAGCGCTTCACATGCCTAGAGCCTTGGCTGTATTTCAATCTTTGGGGATCGATGCGATTCCAGCAGTAACCGACATTATGATCGCTCAATATGACCTGCCGCACACTCATCCAGCTGTTCTCGACTGGCTGCCCACTGTGCAATCGTTGTTGCTGACGACCCTGGCGATAAAAGAGCACCTTGGCATGTGGGCATATCGGTGGCTCGGTTGGATTAAGACTGAAACCAAGTAACCGGTAGATTGTCTAGCCCGCATTTCTCACCAGGATCCCGGATGCTGGCGAAGGGACGTGCCCTGCGACTACGCGCAGGATCCGGCGGCGGGGCGACGTGGTGGGATATACGGGCTAGAAATCGAAATAACGCAACGCGCGGGCGCCACCGGCATATACGATCGTGGCGACGAAATCATCGTTTGGATAGAACTGTCGCAAGGTCCAGTATTGATCTCCATTTAGCAAAGTGTTATCCGCAATCGTCATGGCGGACGTCGTGCAGTCGGTGCATAAATCGACACTATCCAGTGGGTAGCAGATCCCAAATCCCTTAGCCTTGCCGTACGCCTCTTTTCGGGTCCAGCAAGCAAGAAATGCCTGCTTGCCGTTGTGATCCGCGAGTTCCAGTAACGCTTCGCTTTCGCGCTCGCTAAATTTACGTATCGCAATACGCTGGTAATGTATCTTCCGAGCGAGACTCTCGAGATCAACCCCTAACTCACAATCGTGAGAAAAAGCATACAATGCCATATCATTTGAATCGCTATAGTTAAAGCAAAGTTGCTTTCCTTGAACACGATCCAGGACTGAAGGTTTACCGTAAGGCCCTAACTCAAAGCGAATCGCGGATGGCGATTTACAAAGATAGTGGCTCAACAACTCGCGTACGATACCTCGACCGGCAATGTATCGGTTTCGATGGCGGTCAAATCGTAACCTTGCCGCCCGTTCGCGCTCTCGTGCCGAAAGCGACAAGGCAAGTTGGCGTCGTCTTTGCTCGCCAACATCGAGACAAGCCCACCACAGATGAATTTCACCGGATTCCAGATGCGGCCACGGCTCCGCCGCGAGCCATTCAATTATTGTTTTATCATCCGGCATCATAAGCAATCTCAAGTTTTGTTGGGATACGTACGACGCAAATTGGCCGCGGGATTATTTGTTTGGTAAAGCGAAAATTAGCTTGTTCGACGGTAATCGAAGCGTACGCTCCTCGCAAATGTTTTAGTAGCTCAGAAAGCCATCGAATGGCGGCTCGGCCGTATTGCTGATACCCCCTCACCAACATAGTGATTCCCCATCACCGTTACGCGCCTGTCGAGGTCCTATTATCCAAGATTGCGTTTTAGCGGGCGTCGAAGACCGGCATATCTTTGTCCACCCATTCGTCGTATTTTGCTTGAAAAGCGGCATATGCGAACTACGCTTACCGATATAGTCACTGATATCGTGAGTTGCGTTTTCGTGAAGTACCTTGCTCCCCCTGAGCTGGGTATATTTCGTCCTAGCCTGCGTTGCTGTCTTCGGACGGCGCGCGGGCTTTTTCTCGTCTAACACAGGGTGACGAGCATGACCCACCGCGTTGGTAAGCAGAAACCAAGGTCGGGAAAAAAACGGAGTACGAAGCCCGCAAATAAAAATCGCGAGGCGCCGGACGATTATGAAACCACCGAAGACGTGGTGCTGTCGTCGGACGATGGATATACTCCCGCCGCGGTGGTCATCGAAGTCAGGGAGAAGGGCGACCTGGCGAAATCATCCGTGCCCAAAGCGAAACCCAAATCTGGGGAAAAACGTCGTTACTCTTTTAATCAAGTGCTGCATACGCTCCGCAAGCCGGAGCTAATGCTGATCCAGGCCTATAAGAAAAGTGGCGTCCGCAAGAACTTATTGGAAAAACTCGCATGGTACAAGGACTTTGAGGACAATCGAATTATGGGCCGAACACTGGAAGCCGCCTATGGTGGGGCTTCCAGTCGCCGCTACCGATTGCAACAATTTGTTCGCAACAATCTACTTTTCAGCCTGCTGTTGTGCGTCGGTCTGATTTACTCTGGCCGCATCGGCGTCACCCAAATCATGCATCTGGAGTCTCGACTCGATGTCACGACAACCGCTAATAACAATCTCGCCATGGCGCCCAAATCTAAACTCTCAGCGGAACAGATGAATCGGCGCCGGAACGAGTCTCGCAAGGTTATCGAGGTGACTCTTGCGCATTGCTCCGTGCATCCGGATGTTCGCAAGGCATTACTTTCGACCCTCGGTAACAATTCTGAATTCGCGAATACTGAACTCAATCAGGCGATGCGCGAGTTTCGCCGATTCCAGAGGCGCTACCGAGCCTCAGGCGTAACACAATGGTATCAACAAGCGCAGATTAAAAGTCAGATAACTAGCGACGCGCTCAAAACCGTCTTACCACGAGCGCAGGATTTTCTATCGCTGAAGAAAACCGAACGCCGCAATAAACAGCTACTGCTGGAGAAACAAGAGCTGTTGCTCCAACGGATTGACGATGCGGGTCCGCTACAGGGGGTCAATCGCATTAATGAAAGAATACAAGTGCGCAATCAAGTTAAGAACTTGGAAGAGCAAATCGATCAAGGCCCCACGCCAACCGACCTGCTGGCACTGGAAGATCAGCTGGTATCAGCCAGGATTATATTAACCACCACCGATACCACCGAAAGTTCTGCTTGGAATCCTCAGGCGCCCGGGGTGATGGAGGCTGAGGCCATGAATGTCGAAGCAACCCAGAAGCTGGTCTCCAAAATAACCCAAGACATCGACTCTCTGATGTCAACCGAAACCACCGTTACCGCGAAATTGGACTCCTACCGAGTGCAGAATCTACGCGATCAGCTGAGACGGCTGACCGTCACCTTGGCGGTAAACAAGAGTTCTCCAAAAGCACTCATCAGCGCTATTGAGCACAGTCAACAAGTGCTAAATGAGCGATTAGACCCGCTACTCACAAAGCATACGAGCGTTGTCACTGGACCGATCAACGTCAGCGGTTGTTTATGACCTCCGACATGAAACATGCAGCGCCGCAAAGCACTCGAGTTTGATTCGCCCATATCGACTACTGTGCTCACTGCAGCCGCCGCGACCGTCTAGCCCGTATAGTGCACCAAGGCGGCAAGAAGAGGCGCTATCCCACGACGCACGTGGAATCAACCCAGAAATAAACGGTAAGCCGGATTATCGGTCTCTTCCTTATAGGGGTATCCGAGATCTTTGAGAAATTCCCTGAACGCCTGTTTTTCTTGTGGCGGCACTTGCATCCCGCACAATACCCGTCCGAAATCCGCGCCATGATTGCGGTAGTGAAACAAACTAATATTCCAGTTATGTCCCATCTTCTCCAGGAATTCACGCAAGGCGCCGGGACGTTCGGGGAATTCGAATCGGTACACGATCTCGTGCTTCGCCTGCGGGGCCCGGCCGCCCACTAAATGGCGTATATGGACTTTTGCCATCTCGTTGTCGGTAAGATCCAAAGTCGGATAATGATGGCTCTCCAGCTTGCTGATTAAAGTATGGATCTCCGATGAGCTCCGGATCTGGACCCCAACGTAGACGTGCGCCTCTTGCGCATCCGCGAAACGATAATCAAACTCGGTAATCGCCCGATTGCTGATAATGGAGCATAACTTGCGAAAGCTGCCGGGGCGCTCAGGAATGGTTACCGCCAAGATCGCCTCACGTCTTTCACCAAGCTCGGCGCGCTCGGATACGTGGCGCAATCGGTCAAAGTTCATGTTGGCACCGGAAGCGATGGCGATGAGATTCTCGCCCCGGACCCCGGTGCGCTCGGTATATTCCTTGAGCCCCGCCACCGCTAACGCTCCTGCAGGCTCCATAACCGAGCGGGTATCTTCGAAAATATCCTTTATCGCGGCACATGTCTGATCGGTGTTTACGCACAAGATCTGATCGACAAACTTACGTGCAACGCGAAAGGTCTCCTTACCCACCTGTCGAACCGCAACACCGTCTGCGAACATGCCCACTTCCTTGAGTCGTACCCTACGCCCAGCCCGAAGCGATTTGCGCATCGCATCAGCATCATCGGGCTCAACACCTATAACTTTGACCTGCGGGTGGATCTGCTTGATATAACTTGCGATTCCGGCGATCAAACCACCGCCCCCTACCGGTACGAACACCGCATGGATAGTATCGGTGAACTGTTTGAGAAGCTCAAAAGCGATGGTACCTTGACCGGCAATGACATCGGGATCGTCGTAGGGGTGAATAAACGTTAGCCGTTTCTTTGCGGCTAGCTCTTGCGCATGCTGGTAGGCATCATCGTAATTGTCACCATACAGTGTCACATCCGCACCCAAACGACCGACGGCATCAACCTTGATCTTGGGCGTGGTCTTGGGCATCACGATGATTGCTTTACCTCGCAGGTGCCGCGCACCCAACGCCACGCCCTGCGCATGGTTACCAGCGGACGCCGTAATGACACCCTTTTTTAGTGCCGTGGCATCAAGTTGCACCATCTTGTTGTAAGCGCCCCGGCATTTGAATGAAAACACCGGTTGCTCGTCTTCCCGCTTCAACCACACATGATTATTCAGACGCACTGACAAATTTGGCGCATAGTCCAATGGTGTTTCTTGGGCGACGTCATAAACACGCGCCTTGAGTATCTTCTTGAGGTAAGTCTCGGGCATCTTGATTATACGCGTCGAGGTACTTTCTTAATCGGGATTGTGTGAGTATCCTGTCTCGTTTCAAACACTAAGCCTAACAGGTTGTATCAATATGAAGCGAGAAGATCAAAAGAAGGCAGCGGCGGAAGCCGCGCTAGAATTCATCGAATGGGACATGGTGATTGGCGTGGGTACAGGCTCGACCGCCGACTACTTCATTGACGCCTTGGTTAAAGTGAAAAACAAACTCGATGGCGCTGTCGCAAGTTCCGTGGCCTCGGCGGAGCGCCTCAAGCAACACAATATACCGGTACTCGAGTTGACCGATACCGGTGATCTTCCGCTGTATGTCGATGGCGCGGATGAAGCGACTCGTCATCTGCACCTGATCAAAGGCGGCGGCGGCGCGTTGACTCGCGAGAAGATCGTGGCGGCAGCGAGCGCAAAATTCGTCTGTATCGCGGATCAGAGCAAACTAGTGGACGTGCTCGGCACATTCCCTCTTCCAATTGAGGTAATCCCGATGGCACGAAGCTTCATTGGACGCCAGTTGGTAAAACTCGGCGGTCAGCCCGAGCTGCGGGCCAGTTTTGCGACTGACAACGGCAACCTGATTATCGATGTGCACAACTTGAAAATCCTGAATCCGGTAGAAATGGAGGACAATCTTGACCATATTGCCGGGATCGTCAGCAATGGAATCTTCGCCCGCCGACCTGCGGATGTATTGTTGCTAGGCACCGATTCCGGGGTAGAAAAGATCACTGCGTAGTGGTCTCGCCGATGAATATTCACCGCATCAAATTTTCATGCAAGATACAGGCTACATGAGTGGCGTCGCGCCCGGAGAGATCGACGATCTGATGTCGGCAACTCGTTCCATCGGCCACAATCCGCGTAGCGGGATCCAATTCCCGGACCGCCGGTATTAAACTGAGCCACGCCATCTTTGCGGACACATCATAAGTCTCAGCGTTGTAACCAAAACTACCCGCCATACCGCAGCAACTGGATTGAATCATTTCTACATCCATACCAGGCACGAATTTCAGCACCTCGATTACGGCATCCATTGCGCCAAAAGCTTTTTGATGACAATGACCATGGACGGCGACTTTTTGCGACCCAATAGTGCCCAGTTTGAGTTCCAGCAATCCGCCGCTGCGCTGCTCGGCGAGAAATTCTTCGAATAGCTTTGCGTTGGCGGCAAGCCGATCGACATCTGCACCAGGAAGCATGCTCGCAAACTCATCACGAAAAGTTAACAAGCACGATGGCTCAAGTCCGACCACCGGGATGTCGCGGTCAATAAACGGCTTGAGCGCCGACAGCGTGCGCCGGGCCTCGTTAATGGCTTCATCAACAAGACCTGCCGCCAGGAACGTACGGCCGCAACAAAGCGGGCGCGTGGTGCCGTCCACCGCACCGGGCATATGAATTTGGTAACCGGCCGCGTGCAGCACCTCCACCGCCGCGGTCAGGTTGTGCGGCTCGAAATACCGATTGAAGGTATCCGCAAATAACACCAGTTCACCTGCTTTGCTGGCCCCGGCGGGTTCGCCCGCGTCCTGCAGGAACGGTCTGGGGTGCCAATTGGGCAGCGAACGCTTGGCGCTCAGTCCCAAAAACCGCTCACCGAGACGCGCCAAAATGCGGCTCCGATTACGAACATTCGCAACACCGTGCAGGCGCGACACCCAAGGGGCATATCTTGGTAGATACGCGATCAAACGCTCGCGCATACCCAGCCCATGGCGACGATGATAATGATGAAGAAACTCGATCTTCATCTTGGCCATATCCACTCCCGTGGGGCATTCACGCTTGCAACCCTTACAGCTCACGCACAACCTCATGGTGTCATACATGTCCGCTGACGTGAACGCATCGCGATCCAACTGCCCCGACAACGCCAGACGTAACGTGTTGGCACGCCCGCGCGTAAGATGTTGCTCGGCATTTGTCACGCGATACGACGGACACATCACACCCGCATCGAACTTTCGGCACGCCCCATTGTTGTTACACATCTCAACGGCGCCGGCGAACCCTCCCCATTCAGACCAATCGAGAGCGGTGTCCGGCACCTTCGTGTGGTACTGCGGTTGGTAACGAAACAGGCTGCGGTCATCCATTCGCGACGGATTCACAATCTTGCCGGGATTCATCAATCCCTTGGGGTCGAATAGCTGCTTGACCTGCTCAAAGTTCCGTACCATGCGTGAACCAAACATGGACTGATGGAATTCCGAACGCACCAACCCATCGCCATGCTCACCGGAATGGGAACCTTTATATTCGCGAACCATCGCAAATGCCTCTTCAGCAATGGCGCGCATTTTCTTCGCATCGGCTTCTAGTTTTAAATTCAGCACCGGCCGCACGTGTAGACAGCCGACGGAGGCATGGGCATACCACGTACCGGTCGTTCCATACTTGCGAAACACCTCGGTCAGTCGATCTGTGTACTCGGCGAGGTCTTCCAGGCGCACCGCGCAGTCTTCAACAAATGAGACCGGCTTGCCATCACCTTTCATCGACATCATGATGTTGAGCCCCGCCTTGCGCACTTCCCAAATCGCTTTTTGCAACCCGGGCTCGACCGCCTTGACAACCGCGTCGTGAAATCCGAGATCCTCCATACACTGGACGAGATCCTCCAAGCGATCGAGCACTGCGCGAGAATCGTCGCCGGAAAACTCGACCAGCAACAGCGCCTCCGGCTCACCTTCAACACAGCGATCCAGTGTGGCGCGAAACATCGGAATCTCCCGCGCAAGGTCGATCATGGTACGGTCGACCAGTTCCACCGCGCTCGGACCGAGCTTAATCAAATGCTGCGTGATATCCATCGCCGCGTAAAAGTTCGGGAAATGACATACGCCGAGCACTTTGTGCGGCGGAATCGGATGCAAGTTGAGATGAATACGCTCGGAAAAGGCAAGCGTCCCCTCGGAACCCACCAGGATCTGCGCAAGATTGGCGTCGTGGTCGTGCTTATCGGTTATCAGCGCGTCAATGTTATAACCGCCGACTCGGCGTTGCAGTTGCGGAAAACGTTGCTTGATCTCCTGCGCCTCGCGTTGACCCAATGCAAGTAGCGAGCGCACCAACGGAGATTGGTCGTTGGCCCCGGCGAGCGGACCGAAGGTCATACGCTCACCGTTGATCATGATCGCATCAATGGCCTGTACGTTGTCGCGCATGGTGCCATAGAGAATAGAACGCGCACCGCAACTGTTGTTACCCGCCATGCCACCCAGGGTCGCGCGGCTGGCGGTGGATACATCCACCGGGAACATCAGGTTCGACGCGGCCAGCAGGCCGTTCAGATGATCAAGCACAATGCCCGGCTCAACGACCGCGCGCCGCGCACTGACATCAATGTCCACTAATTTTCCCAGGTGCACACTGACGTCGATAACGATTGCCTCGGCCACGGTCTGGCCGCATTGTGAAGTCCCCCCGCCCCGGGGAAGGAGGGATACCCCCTCTTCGGCGGCAATCTGGATAGTGCTCACTACATCCTGCCACGTTCTCGGCACCACCACGCCCACCGGCTCAATCTGATAAATCGATGCGTCGGTGCTGTAGCGGCCGCGGCTATAGGGATCGAATAACACATCGCCCTCGATCTCCCGTGCCAGGCGCGCCGCAAGCTGGGGGTCGCCAATGCGCGAGCGGT
>CALZGZ010000117.1 GCA_945787105.1 uncultured Gammaproteobacteria bacterium | reverse complement strand
TTCTCCACGGTTTGCGATGAGAACACGCTGCATGTCTTAACCCAACTTGATAATATGTCGTAGCGATGGAGATCGGGCGATCCTTTACAATGCCAGACAAAAACCGGCATACGGAATCAGGACGCGGGTTGTCATCTGGTCGGTCCGTGAGGGTTTATTGGCCGGTGATCGGGATCATTGTATAACAGGCGTGCGGTGAATCCGACAAGCGGGTTCGCGGTTGACCGAGGATTAACGGTATCTTCATTCAGACAACATCTATTTTTCAAGCGCATACAGATCGTGTCACTGACCTATCAAGAAATCGCAGAAATCCTACGCATAATTGATACCAGCTCTATCGACGAATTCGTGGTTGAGGTCGGTGATATCAAGGTGGCCGTACGGCGAAAATCAGCAGACGCGTCGGGAAACGACATATTCCTCCGGACCCCGAAGCCAGAAGGGTCGGCGTCACAACCGCAACCTCGGGCGGCGGCATCGGCCTCCATCCGAGAAACAGACCTATCTGAACCCGCAAAAGATAGTGGCGAACGTTCCGACGGGCTGGCACAAGTGTGTGCGCCGATGAGCGGCATCTTCTATCAAAAACCGTCCCCCGATGCGGAGCCTTTTGTGTCGATTGGCTCAAAGGTTAACAAAGGCGATTCTTTGTGCCTGGTAGAAGTGATGAAACTGTTCAACACAATCTGCGCCGAGCTCGATGGCCGCATCGTAGAAATCGGTGCCGAGGATGGCGACTTGGTGGAATACAATCAAGTACTTTTTCTGATTGAGCCAATACAAAACCCCGATTAGTCATGCCTATCCGGGGATGGTCGACAATCCCGCAACGTGAAGACAAACTCCTCGGTCTCGCATTCCGTTTTTCACTATGAGACTAAAAGATAAAGTTGCGCTAATCAGCGGAGCATCAAGCGGTATCGGTGCGGCGGTAGCGCGGTTGTTTGCAACGGAGGGCGCGCGCGTCATTGTCACCGACATTCGAGAGAACGGGGGGCGTCAGATCGAGGACATCATCCGCAAAGATGGCGGACAAGCCGTGTTCCTTAAACTCGACGTCACCAGCGAGGAAAATTGGAATCGCGCCGTGAACGATACGGTAAACCAGTTTGGAAGACTGGACATCTTAGTGAACAACGCCGGCATGTACCAACGGGCCACGCTCGATCAGACCGGTGTCCCCGATTGGGACCAGGTGATGGAACTAAACGCCAAGGGTGTTTTCCTCGGATGCCGCGCCGTTATTCCGGTCATGAAACGCGCAAGAAGCGGATGTATTGTGAATATGTCTTCCGTCTCGGGCTTGACTGGAGGGTCCTACTCGACCGCCTACAACGCCTCCAAAGGCGCAGTGCGACTGTTGACCAAATCCATCGCCGTCCAATACGCGGCACAAGGCATCCGCTGTAATTCTGTCCATCCTGCCCCAGCGGAGACGGACATGCTCGTCGATGTGTTTCCAGATCAACAAAGCCGCTCAGCACGCATCGCGGAGATCCCCCTTGGCCGGTTCGCCACTGCTGAAGAAATCGCGCAGTGCGTCTTGTTTCTGGCTTCGGATGAGTCGTCTTACGTCACCGGCAGCGAGCTCATCGTGGACGGTGGACTAACCGCTCGATAGTCCGCGGCCAGGACCCGTGCGAAACCGTTGGCAAAAGCAGCGCTGGCGAGAGACACGATTGTCCGTCGCCCATGAAAAACAATAGCCCTAGCAAACCGCTCTCGATTACTCGGCAAAGAACAGCATCGAGCTAACCGATAATTGTGCGAGAATCATGCCCGCCAATGGATGACACCCCGCATTACGCGCCGCATTACGCGCCGACTCCCAAGTGTGCTTTGTGTGTTGTGCCTCCCAAAAATTCGTCCTACTTGATTCTATTGCGTTTTTCTACCGGCTCCGGCTAGTCTAGAAACCATTTTCAAACGGTTGAGAATACTGCTGGGCGCGCTAAGATCTGCCGTCCGTCCATGATCGGCGGTGTGCCATGTTACCCCTTCGACTCGCGCGATCACGGCACGGCTCATGCCTGCGACACTAAAATTCGCGACGCGCTCGAAAACGTGCGAAGAGCAACGCAGACTGAATACGGCCGTGTTTGTACGCCTTGCAAAAGGTCCGTCGGCAGCGCAAACATCGATAACGCCGGTGGCGCCCGCACCGGACAGGGAAGAATCCGTAACAGACCACTTTCGATGGGCTATCAACGCTCTGAATGCAAGCTTAGTGCCGACATGACGGGTTGATCATCGGGCGCACTCCTAGATTCGGTACACGCTAAACTGTACCTAACTCCCTGAGTGCACATGTGCTTTACCGGCATCTGCAACAGCGTATGAACGAAGCTCCATCTGTTTCGCACTGTTTTTTTTTGCGTCCGGAGCATTTTGCCGCGGCCGGGCTGGTAGCCAGCGCATGGGCGTCGCCCCGGGTTCTGATCGTGATCTCCAGGCAATCCCCTTGCACCATCCCGCCGGGGGGATGCAGTACATACACGTGACAGGTCCCATCAGGCTCAGGGTAGAACGGTCGCTGCACCATCAGCGGGCCACGGTGACGATTGCGGACCAGTCGCGTCCGACCGTTAACGCGCTGGAAGTCGAGCTCAAGTTCCGCTCGCCAACCATTGTGGATTGCATTGTCTGCTTGGTCGATCCGTACGCGATGCACGATGTTCTACAAATTAATATCACGGATAGCGAATTAGCTTAGCAAAGATCATACCTGACATGGAATATGAAAGAGTATGCCTTCAGCCGTAATCCGCCGGATTGGGATCTAAACCCATGGCGACGACGGACACGTCTCCCGATCGATCGTACTTCACCGCGGTGCTACAGGCTCCACCGGACACTTAGTGTTATTCTTGATCCTGAACCCCGCCTGAGAAACCATTCAATGGTGCCAAAATCAGCACGTACTCGCGTAGTTATAATGGGCGCTGCCGGTCGCGATTTTCATAACTTTAATATGGTGTACCGCGACGACCCCGGCAGCGAAGTGCTCGCCTTCACCGCAACCCAGATTCCAGAGATCGCCGGACGCCGTTATCCCTCCTCGCTCGCCGGTGAACACTACCCCGACGGTATCGCGATTGTAGATGAAAGGGAATTGTCGAAGCTGTGCGTTCAAGAGCATATTGATCAGGTCGTTTTTGCCTACAGCGACGTCACCCACGCGCGCGTTATGCACATGGCTTCTGTGGTGCTGTCATCAGGGGCTGACTTCGTGTTGCTGGGTCCCGAGCACACCATGCTGCAGGCAAAGATACCGGTTATCGCCACCTCTGCAGTGAGAACCGGTTGCGGTAAATCCCAGACAACCCGCTGGTTATCCGAATTACTGAAACCGAAGGGCTTACAGATTGCTGTGATCCGGCATCCAATGCCCTACGGCGATCTCGAACGGCAGGCCGTGCAGCGCTTCGCGAGTCGCAACGACCTGGATGCAGCCAGCTGTACGATTGAGGAACGGGAAGAATACGAGCCACACCTGGGACTGGGCAACATTGTATACGCCGGTGTCGACTATGCGAAGATCGTTGCCCAGGCCGAAGCCGAAGCCGATATGATTTTGTGGGATGGTGGTAACAACGATTTCCCCTTTATCCGCCCCGACCTACACCTTGTACTGGTAGACCCATTACGGCCGGGTAATGAGACCACCCACCATCCCGGTGAAGCGGTATTGCGCATGGCAGATATCATTGTCGTGGCTAAGGCGAATTCGGCATCCGATGCCGACGTTCAGCGGGTCACCGAGAGTGCCGCCAGCATCAATCCGACCGCGACCATCGTCCGTGGTACCTCGCCGGTGCAGCTGGCTGAACCGGACAAGGTGCGGGGCAAACGAGTATTGGTTGTGGAAGATGGCCCGACGATCACGCACGGTGGAATGTCTTATGGGGCGGGCTTTGTAGCTGCCACTCAGGCGCAGCCGGCGGAAATCGTTGATCCACGCACCGTCGCCGTGGACGAAGTTGCCGCACTCTACACGCTCTATCCCCATATCGGTTCGGTACTACCTGCTGTCGGTTATCATCCCTCTCAGCTCGAGTCGTTGCGGCAAACCATCAACTCGGCTGATGTCGACGTGGTGGTCACCGCGACACCCTGCGACCTCGGGGCACTGATCGACATCAACAAGCCTGTGGTGCGGGTGCGCTATGAATTTGCCGAACTTGGCACACCAAAACTCAGTCGATTGGTGCAGTTATTTTTAGACCAAAGAAAACCGGACCGCAGCGCCTGATCAGATGTGCGGGCTAACCTTCGCCTCCGATCGCCACCCTGGGAACACGTTCGGCAATGGCGGTGACTATTTCATAGCTGATCGTACCAAGCTTCTCGGCCAGTTCGTCTGCGGTGATTTCTTCGTCGAACTGACGGCCTATAATCACCACCTCGTCACCCAAATCCACACGGCTGCGCAACGCGGTGACATCGACAAGACTCTGGTCCATAGTAATACGGCCAACCTGGGGGCACCGTACCCCACATACCAGAAGTTCAAGATTGTTCGAAAGCCGTCGGCTCAGTCCGTCCCCGTACCCAACCGGCACCGTCGCGATCAGCGATGGCCTCGCGGTATGAAAGGTATGGCCATAGCTAAGTCCGGTGCGTGCAGGAACTTCCTTGAGAAAGCTTATCCGAGTTTTCCATTCCAACACCGGTTTGAGCTCCCTGACTCTTGGATTGATGATCTCCGGTGAAGGCCGCAGGCCGTAGAGCGCGATTCCTGGGCGCACAGCATCGCAATAGGAATCCGGCAGATCGAAAATAGCGGCGCTGTTTGCCATGTGCCGGAATTCGATCGCGAAACGCCTGGTCGCCTCGATGCAACGACGGAAACGATCGATCTGCTGCACAGATATCGTTTTGTCGGCTTCGTCCGCACGCGGGAAATGGGTCATCAGTCCGCGCACACGTATCCCGGTAAGGGCTGCGCAGCGCTCGAGAAATTCCGGGGCATCTTCGGGACGGATACCGATGCGCCCCATGCCGGTATCGACCATGAGGTGTACAGCGACCATGCGCCCAAGCCGTTGCGCATCACGCGCCAGTGCTTCAGCGAATTCCAGCGTACACACAGCAGGTTCGCAGCCGAGTCGAACAATCGCCTCGCTGTGGTCGGGAAGGGTCGCAGAAAACAGCAGCAACCTGGCATCCACCCCGCCTTCCACCAGAACCTCGGCCTCGCTCACGTGTGCAACGCAAAGCGTGTCGCAGCCGAGCGCAACGAGATGCCGCGCGACAAGCACCATGCCATGCCCGTAGGCATTCGCTTTTATTGCCGGCCACAACGGCCGTTCGCCGGCGAGTTCCTGTAGCAGGCGCAGGTTATGTGTCAGCCGGTCGAGGTGAATATAGGCTCTGGTGAGCGGCGCCGCGTCCATCATAGGCCGTCGTCTAAACAAACGCCCCCGCGGAACACCTGTTTCTTTACGTAGGCGGATGTCATCGCTCGCAGAAGCGCACTGTAGTTCAGGTTAAAGGCGAGTTCGTCACCGACGTCAACACCGCCTGGAACGTCGGTCACATCCACCACCAGGTAGCCACTCGATGCGCCCACCACCTCTATGCGCGAGTCGAGCGGTGCCACCCCGTTCACATCGATATCCTCACGCCCCACGTTGACAAGCGCCCTGTTCCGCACGCCCCGTTCTCTAAATTGGGGAACGTGACCGAAGGCGTCTTCGCTGCGGGTGCCGACCGGGCGCGATGGCTTGGCCTTCATCTCGAGTATCTCGGCGTGCAGTGTGAACGCGTCCTGATCCGTGCCGGGCCAGGGTTTGCGATGCGCGGTCTCGCGCCCTAGGATTATCGCCTCACCGATGCGTGCATGATTGATACGCTTGGGAACGCGGCCTGCCATGATGAGCTCGAACCCACTTGAATTGAGTCCCGAGACACAGCCGAGTTTCAGCTCAAAAGTGTTCTCAATCTTGTGGGTGAGTTCTACCAATAGACTCATATTATCTTTGTCAGGCACGACGCCGCCGAAGCAGGCAAGGTTGGCGCCCAACCCCAATACGCGTATACCGCCCAGTTTCAGTGCCTTGCGCATAAAGGACACGAGATCATGCGGCCAGATACCTTCACGCAAGTCGCCAAGATCCACCATGACAATGACCTCGTGCACCCGCCTCTGTCTCATCGCTGCTTGTGACAGACCTGCCAACACCGGCAGCTCTGAGTTCAGGCTCACCGCCACGGATGCGACAACTTCGTCAACACCGGACAGCGGTGGCAACCTGAGCAACATATACCGCGTATTGACACCAGCATCCTGGAGTCGATGAATGTTCTCCAGCCGCGAGTCCGCGATGGAGGAGACACCACCACGCAGCATCGCCGTGGCGACGTCGGGGTGTCCGCAGGTCGCCTTGGTCACTCCGGTCACCTCGATGCCATGCTGTGTGCACAGGTCGACAACGGCGCGGGCGTTATGCTCAATCTTGTCGAGGTCAATGCTGATATAGGGAAAGGCCATGTAACATCTTTAGACAGCCTTCATGCGACTGTCCTTATCTCGAGTTCCGCAAGACATTTAAGTGGTTGTCTGTTCACGCAGCTTGTGTACCAGGAAACTGGCCACGTCCTGCCCGGTCGTTCCACGCCCGAAACCGGCATCCAGTCCGCACTTGCGGGCCAGTTCGTCGGTCACCTGGGTTCCCCCAGCAATCAGCACCAAACGTTCGCGCAGACCACGCTGTTTCGCAAGTTCGTGCAGGTGCTGCATGTGCCGCGCGTGCACATTGGCATGCGTCACGATGGTCGAGATCAGCACCGCATGCGCGTGTTCACTTTGCGCCATGTCGAGTACGCGCTCCACAGGCACCGAGGTACCCAGGACATGGCAGCGAAATCCGTATTTCTCAATGCCGCCATGTTTGATATCCAGGACCTCGTGCAGTCCTACCGAGTGTTCATCTTCGCCGACGGTTGCCGCGACCAGGCGGATATTGCGCCCCCGCACCCAGTCCTCTATCTCGGATTCCGGCAGCGGCGCCGGGTACGCCGGCAGTTGAAGTTCATCGACACGTATGGTGGCGTCCAGCCTCCCCTTGATCTCAAACACACTTCCCTCGGACGGGTGCATGAGGCGCCGGCTGATCACCTCCGGTTGATGCAGTCCCATGCGTCGTGCCATTTCCATCGCTGCGGCTTCGGCAACACGCGGGCTTTCGGGCACGAACAACGTGACACACACGATACCGTCGCCGTGTCTTTCGACTTCCGGTCGCACCAAACCTTGCTGCCGGTGAGCCAGCGTCTGCTGCAAGCGTACTTCTACGTTGTCCTCGGGATCCAGCTCGTCGATATACTGAATCTTCGTCGGATCGCACAAGGTGCAGCCACCATAGTCGGCGCAGAGCCTGCCATCCCGCTCGTCGTATCGATTGGTACCGAAATGACTACACACTGGCGCACCGTAATCAGGCGCGCGCGGAATCACCGAACCTGCACCGTCACCTCCCTGTGGATCACGCGCGATACCGTCGCCTTTGCGTTCCGGATAGTAACCCTGATCCACGAACTGTCCACTGGCAACCGCCGCATAATAACCGCCGTCTTCCAGGATCTCCTCAAGAAACAGAACCGCGCGTTCCTTGAGCTCGCGAACCTGCTCGCTGAATGCGCCTTCGCGCTTAAGCTGCAGCACTTGCGTTATACCGTCTATGCCCATCAGGGTCTGGCGCGCAGTGTTCACTGCCGCTACGTTATTGTAGTGCCAGGGAATATTGCGCCCTTCATCCGGTGTAATGGTGCTTTGGATATCGGCACAGGTCAGACGCGATATCAGGGTGTCGAGCACATGGGTGATGCTGGCCTCGCTGGTATCGGCTTCGATATAACGCGTATTCTGCTGGGCGCGAAACTTGTATCCGTCAAACAGCTCGCGGAGCGCCACCGCATACGGCAGATCCAGCCGCAGCTTGGGTGCCGGTGGCGCAGTCGGGGGTACCGTAGACAGCGCAATCAGCTCCGTCGGCATTCCCACCGCCCGCGAGTAGGCGGTATTGATGGCGTGCTGTACCAGCAACTCCGGTGTTACCTTCCAAGCCTCCTTTGCGGTCGCATTGGCATTGTGCGCGCCGTCGAGTTGCAGAATCGCGGCATCCGCCATGAGGGTCTTCGCTTCGGCGGCATCCACAAACGATCGATGCATGTTGATGTCACGGTACAGTACATTGTACTGGGGATCCTGATGCGCGCCATTCATCCCCTCCTCCGCAAACAAAACCGCCACCTCCGGTCCTGCGACCCCACTGACGTAGGAATGAAAGTTGATTGGCCGGCCTACTTCGTCTTCGATGGCATCGAGTGCCTTGCGTGTCGCGCGGATCTGCTTTCTGGTGACCGGAATGCCGCCGATGCCTTCGGGCGTACCCTCGATGAGACCGTCGATATGCGACTGACCGGTGGTGCGTATCACCATAATATGATCTGCTCCGTGCCAGGCTGCCATACGCATGCGGCGCAGGTCATCCTCGAATCGCCCCGATGCAATCTCTGTGGTGATAACCATGTCACACTGCGGATCGATGTCGCCGAAGGCGCGGGCTGCAGGCAGTGGCACACAATGGTTGAGATTTTCGGAAGTATCTTGATAGACGAAGGAACCGATCTCGTGGTTCTCGATCTGCTGGCGCCAAACCCAACCCTTGCGCCGTGGACGGTAACTGTCCAGGTCCTTAAGCACCTCGCGTACATCGAGCTTATTGTCCGGATTCAGCTTCACAGGTCGAACTCGCCCCAGTAACGCCCTTGCAGAAGCGCGTCTCCCGCCTCTCGGATTGGAAGCTTTTTTTTCAGCGCCAGCTGTAGAATCAGACAACCTGCACCCTGCCCGAGCAGCCCGCGTTCACTCAGCTGCTTAACCAGCGCCTTGGCTTCGATGCTCGAGAATCCCATGCGCAGCAACACGGAGCGTTCGATGGACGGGGTGGTGTGGGTGCGTGCCTCTTCCACCAGGGGGTCGACGATTTTTTCCACCAGCTTCCAAAACCGTGCGTGCAGCTCATCGTCTGACAATGAACGCAAGCGCTTGCGGCGCACCTCGAAATCATCGGATCTTTGCACGCATCTCATTCACGATGTCCTCTACGTAGTGTCGACTGGTTCGGGTCTCGGCAGCCAGGAACATAAAATCGGCATCACTCAGCTGATCACCTGCGGCCAGGGAATCGATCGCGTGACGAATATACGATTGTCGGACACCGTCCAGGTCCACGTCCACCACGGTCAACTGGGAAGGACATTCTGGAATCACGATGCTCTCGCCTGGCCGGCTATCGCGAGGATCACCTCGCCTGACATCGATGCCAAGGCGCCGGGCAAGATTGAGCTGGGCCAGCGGGTGTTTGCCGGCACCCGTATACTCGGTTTCCTGAACCACGATAATGCGGTCCCGATCCAGATCCTGCGCCATGACAAAGGCCGCGGCAAGGGATGTGTTACCTGCCGGTCCGCGCTGCAGGCCTTCCAGTTCCGCCAGCACCTCGGTGATATAGAACACCTCACCCTGTGTTACCGTCACGAAACGATCCATGTAGCGCAGCGCGCGCGCGGCGTTGCGAGGCACATCTGCGCGGTCCGGCCAGGTGGTAAACGGCATGGAGAACCCGGTGTGCCCGGTAGTAAAGGATTTACGGTTGAAGTCATGGTCCGAGGCCATGTGTAATCCCGCGAGGTCAACACTGGCGGCTACCATTTCGGTATTCACCGCGCCGGCCTTTAGCAGACCACGCGCGGTACCCGTGACATTACCACCACCGGCGTGGGTAGCAATGACGATATCGGGGAAACGCTCGGCCTGTTCCTGCACTTGATGAGTGAGCTCATGACCCAGTGTTTCGATACCGAGAATCGAATATGGCGTATACAGCGAAGCATTGAAATACCCGGTCTCCTTGAGCACACAAAGAAATACGTAAAACAGTTCGGGACCGACCGAAAGGCGAATCACCTCTGCACCGTAAGCCTCGCAGGCGCGGGTCTTTTCGGCGATCTCGGGTTGCGCGATGCCCTCACAGTCGAACGCCTCCTGCACAACAATGCAACGTAATCCCGCCTTGGCCGCTTGCGACGCGACCGCGGCGCCGTAATTACCACTGGTGGCGGCGACGACGCCCTGATACCCGCGTTTCCCCGCTTCATGCACACACAACGAAGCACGACGATCCTTGAAGGATCCGGAAGGGTTCGCCGCTTCATCCTTGAGGAAGATCCGCGCACCCATGCCCGGTGCTGCCACGGTACGGGCCAGTTCGGTGATGTTGGTAAGCTCCACCAGCGGCGTGTTGCCGACCGCCGTCTTGCGCTGTACCTGACGCGCAGTGTCTATATCGTAACCGGTATCGGCGAGCAGGCGTTCATAGTCGAACGCAACCACGCCGGTCTCGTACTTCGCATAATCGAGACCGATGGACGCACGCATAATATCTGCGCGCTGTGCCATGATGCTTTCATAGCTGTCTATCATTTAAAGCGGCCCTGTTCGCGCAGAATGGCTCGTACCTCTGAGCCGATGGTGGAGAGTTCGGGGATCGGTGATCCGAACCCGTGGCTGTAAGCTGGATTGACCTCGCTGAGGACACCGCGCAGGCGACGCCCTGCGGGAGTGATGATTTCGGCTTGTGCTCCCAGACAAACCGGGGCGGCGAGAAACCCCTTCACCCGCATCTCCAGTGGTACCCGCCGTGTATCGGCGGGTACCTGCGGCGCGCGCTGGTCGGGCGCGAGCTCGATACGGCGTATCTCGACCCAGGTGTCTCTTGCCACAACGTCAGCCACGTCAGCGTTCCGCGAAACGTTTTTGTATACCGTGTCGCGCATCCCCAAGTATCGCTGAGGGTACCGGCAGATCTGCCATTGAATAGAGTCCTGGTGCTGCGTTCAATAGTTTGGGAATCATATTTACGGCCAGGGCGCAGGTTCCCGTACCGCCCGGAATTTCGGGACTTCCGGCAAGGTGGACGTCGGGGGTACCGGAGATTTCAATACGGTCACCGGTTTGCACACCTTCGAGCTGCGGGTGAAGCTGCTGTGGGTGCAGGAACGTCATGACAGGCTCGCCCCGGCAATAAGCGATCGCCCTATGGGCACAACCAGCGACCATTCCGGCATCAACCGTGACAAACGGTGTGGCACGCCGGACGCTGGAAACGATAGGTGTCCGGTCTTCGTCGATGCTATCGATGTCCCAGGCCAGGGCGCTGGCGATCATATGGATTGACTCCGCAAACCCGTAATGACCGACAACGGTTCCATCGTCCACACCTTTGTAAAATGCTTCGGGCTCGAGCCCGACGCCCTGACTTGTGAGCACGGTCGGGCCATAAGGGGAGAGGTCATTGATGCGTTCGACCGTAATCGACCGGACATCGGAACACACGCCTGTGAGCGCAATTACCAGCAGATCAAACACAAAGCCGGGATTGACCCCGGTGCCAACGACGCCGACGCCGTTAGCGACAGCCAGCCGGTGTATCTCGTCCGCAATGGCCGGGGAACGGTATGCGGGGTACGCCATCTCTTCGGCAATAGAGACAACATGAACACCATGTTTTACCAACGCCGTAATTTCAGCCATCGCCTCGGACAACTTCGAGCAAGTCGCCTGAATTGCCAAATGCGGTCCTGCTTGATTGATCGCTGCTATCAGGTCATCGCTTACCCGAAGATCGAGGTCGCGATCAAGCCCAATAGCGCGTCCCACATTCATGCCAGCCCGCTCCGCCCGTTTACCAAACACTGCCACGAGCTCAAGGCCTTGCTTCGCGAGCACCAGGCGCGCAATTCCGGAACCCATTTGCCCGCTTCCCAGTATCAACACCCGAACAGGATCGCGCGTAATCGACATTTGCTGCTTCATTTCATTCGCCGTTACTTTTTCGTCTCTCCATCCGCTTGCATCCGTCTGATCACGGTACCAGCTTCACCTCGCAGGATCGAATACGCGTCACTGAGAGCGCCGATACCGGCAGTGCCACCGCTATGTTCGACAAATTCGATGGCAGCCTCGACCTTCGGACCCATGGATCCGGGCGCAAACGAAAATCGCGCTGCCTGCTCCGGAGACATGTGCCTTATCGGGTGCGCCTTTGGCGTACCCCAATCCCGATACACCGCATCAACATCAGTCAACATAACAAAAGCTTCCGCATTCAGCTCCCGGGCGAGTAGTGAACTTGCGAGATCTTTGTCGATCACTGCCTCAACACCGATCAGGCTACCATCATCCCGGCAGACAGTGGGAATCCCGCCGCCCCCCGCACAGATCACGACAACACCCTGGGTCAGCAAAAGATCGATGACGCTTAGTTCCAGGATTCGTTTTGGCTTGGGCGAGGGCACTACACGACGGTACTGCGCGCCGTCGGGGGCGATACTCCATCCCCGTTCCCGGGCAAGTTTACGCGCTTCGCTTACATCGTAAACCGGACCTATGGGCTTACTCGGATGTTTGAAAGCCGGATCGTCAGCATCCACTTTGATCTGCGTAAGCAATGTTGCACAGCGGCGTTTTTCCGGTAACCGGTTTACAAGCTCCTGCTCGATAAGGTAGCCGATCATGCCCTCCGTTTCTGCGTCCAGTATATCCAGCGGAAATGCGGTTTGGGGCTGGTAGGCGGTACTTTGTAAGGCAAGCAGTCCGACCTGAGGGCCGTTTCCGTGCGAAATGACCAGTTCATGGTGGCAAGCGATTGGCGCCAGGGCCTGTGCGGCAATTTGTACGTTGTGGCGCTGGTTCTCGGCAGTCAGCGCTTGTCCGCGGCGAAGCAGTGCATTTCCTCCCAGTGCGATGACAACACGCATCAGCTAACCTTCGAGCGCAGCGAACATGACCGTCTTAATCGTTTGCATGCGATTCTCGGCTTGATCGAAGACGATGGACGCTTCGGATTCAAACACCTCGTCAGCCACCTCCATGGCTTGCAGACCGATTTTTCGAGAGCTAATTTCTCCGATTTTTGTCTCGCGATTATGAAACACGGGAAGATAATGCATGAACTTGGCTCCCGGATTACCCGTACGCTGGAAAATCTCTCTGTTTCCCTGATAGGCCTTGAGAAGTTTGCTACGTGTTTCCCATACAGAACTTGGCACTCCCATGGAGACCCACACTTGAGTATAAAGGAAATCAACGCTTTTAAAGACATCACCGACGTGTTAGGAAACAAGAATACTGGCACCGGCTTTGTCACCTGATCGGCGACAACACAATCGGTGCTTCGTTAGCGTTTCTCCTCCGTCTCCGGCAGACGCATGTCATTTGCTGCAATGAACAAAAAAGTCGGTGATTGAAACACTAGACGCTGCACTAACCGCTTGGCGGCGGGCTATTCTCGGCTGGTTGCATCACGATTAATGAGATTCAACAGTGCTGCGTATTATTTTTGCGGCGGACCGGACTCCATCATGAGTACGCGACCATTACAGCGCGAGTGCGACGACTTTTTTGCGGAGGACAGGCCTAGAAATGATGCGGATGATTTCTCAAGAACGACTGCACCACTTTAGTTTTTTAGCTGCTCCCAAAAGCTGCGCGGTGTGATTATTGGTGCCTCTAACTTGCCCGCAATATTCAAAAGATCTTTATCACCCGTGACTAACACGTCGACTTTGCCGGCCGCGGCAGCGGCAAGCCCCACTGAATCGTTATCAGTACTCGACAACACTGCGGGTTGTTCGGCGGTGATCACCGCTGGCTGATCACGCACTAAACTGACAATATTGTTGGACTGAATGTCAGTAACAACCCACGCCAATAAGACTAATTGTAACAATGTTTAGCACGATGTCGGTGCAATTGATTGTAGCCAGCACCGCACTAACATATAATTGTTTCGAATCGAAGATAATAATTATTAGCGGTACCAGCGCAGGTGGTGCTCTGCAACCACTTCGCACATGTGCCGTAACGGTTCGAATTCATATATGAGGTGGGTGGATATGAAAAATCGAATCCAATCTGATAGATACGTCCGCTTAGGATTAACCCGACTGGTCGCGGCATCCGTTGTATGTGTTGTTGTCTCGGATGCGACGCATGCCGATACCAGTGGTTCGCGAAGCCTGGATCCCCTTACCCATGAGGAAATGCAGGCTGCAGTCGAATTGAATCAACCGATTCTGGGATTGCGTGATTCGATGCCGGAAAAACAGCAACAACCCTCGGTACCAGGCACCGGCCGTGCTGGATTACGTCAAGAACTACTACTCGTGGAGCGCCGTCAGCCGGAAAAAGGTCAACGCAAAAATAGGCTCGCGGATGTGTATACCTATGACTACGTTGCGAATGAGTTAGTACATGTCATTGTTGACGTGGATCGAAACGCGATCGTCCACAGTGAAATATTGACGGGGGTTCAGCTTCCCTTAATACCAAAGGAAGTGGAACAAGCCATGCAGATTGTCTATGAAGACAGCGAGCAGCGGGATCTCATAGATAGCGAATTTGCCCGTGTAACAGGCCGGCCGCTTAACGCGATCAGTGACCTTAAGTATAAAGCATTTGTATTTCACGCGGATACTACGGCCGAGGGCGTTAGCGAAGCAACTCAAAATTGTGGGGTTCATCGTTGTGCGCAGCTATTGCTGTATTCGGCGAATAATATCGTGATCGACGTATCACCCGTTGTCGATTTGTCCGCTGGAGTCGTCACTCAGAGCGTAACAACGACCGGTCATGGTCATGGTTCGTCTGGGGGCACTCCAAGATGAACATGTCCTGCACAAAGATTTTGTGTCTATACAGCGAGAGCTCGATATTGGCGCTTTGCGCGTTTGTGGGTCTATGGACGGTCGCGCCCATGGCTTTTGCGCAAAATTGTTCTGGTGAGAACTACATCGATGAAACGCTGCCGACCGGTAGCCGTTGGGAGATGTGTTGGGAGCACCGGGCACAGGAAGGGATCGTGTGGGCTGATGTCTACTTCACGACGGCGGACGGATTACGACGGCGTGTATTGAAAGAAGCGGCACTGGCGCAGATTCACGTCGTGTTTGACGACAACAGTGCGCGCTTGAATCAATTGACCGACGAGGGCGCCGGCCTCGGTGGTTCGAATATCAAGGATTTAGATGCTGACGAATGCCCTGACGGGTCGCTGCTGACGGACGGCTCCAAATCGGTAATCTGTCAACAGGCGATTGGTCGAGGTTATGTGTATAAAAGCTACAACAGAAAAAAGCAAGGCTATGTACTGAGTCTGTTTAGCATTTCTTCCATAGCAAACAGTGCCTATAAAGTGCGATGGTACTTTTTCGACGACGGCACGATAGAGCCTTCAATCGGTCTGAGTGGCCATTTACCGGCGACCGGTAACGACTCCCAGTATGGCTGGACTTTGGATGCAGGCAATACCGTTGGCGTGGCGTTTACTAACAACTATTACTGGCGTATGGATTTCGATATCGGTGGCAACAGTAATAACGATGTTGTTGAGGAGATCGAGGTTGTACCATCATCTGACCGATCCCGGAAAACAATCTCCGTTACGCGGTTGTCCTCGGAGACGGGTAGAAATTTCGGTCCTGCCAAGAAGCGTTCCTGGCGTATCCGTGATGCATCTACGGAAAACGCAGACGGCCATTTGGTGTCCTACCATGTGGACCCCCTACACACCGGGCACGGTTACACCGGCACCGATAATGAGCCCTGGTCAATGCACGACTTCTATATTACCCGGTACAAATCGTGCGAACGATTTGCTTCATCGAATCCTTCAATAGGCGGTTGCGGTACCGGGTTACATGAATTCGTGGACGGAGAGAGCATTAACGTTGAAGACGTGGTGCTTTGGTACCGGGTCACACGTCATGTGCTTCCCCGAGCAGAAGACCGCGCCATCATGTCCATTCGCTGGGACGGTTTTCAGGTTATACCACGGGATTGGACGGCGACCAATCCACTTGTCTTGTGATGAGGCTAGATCGCGGTGACGGCAACGTGACGAAAGATCGCCAAACAACCAACGTAGGCCGGTCATGAAGCAGTTAAAGCGACACTGCCGATCCGTAATGCGTCAACTAGTAAAACGCCTTGGACCAGTAAGCGCCATCGCATTTGTTAGCGCACTGAACTTAACTCTTGCGTCGCACCATGCGCACGCGCAGGCCGGCCCCGATTGTTCAGCGACATATCGCATTGACGAGACCTTACCCAACGGTTCGCGGTGGGAAATGTGCTGGGAACCGCGCGACCGCGAAGGCATCGTTCTCAACGACGTGTATTATACGACCGCGACAGGGGTTCGACGCAGAGTTTTGGCGCAAGCAAACATCGCACAAATACATGTGCCGTACGACGACAATGGTGCGCGGTTTCATGATGTCAGTGACTATGGATTGGGTGCACCAGACATTCTCAACGATCTAGCTCGTAAGGATTGTCCAGACGGATCACTGATCAAGGAGGGCGTCAAGGACGTAATCTGTAAGAGAATCGAAAAACGCGGACACGCATTTGCAGACGATATCGATCAGTTACAGGGCGATGCTTTGTTGCTTTTTAGCGTTTCTCATGTGGGTGCCTATAACTACATTCCAGAATGGCGGTTTTTCGACGATGGTACTATCGAGCCTTCGATGGGGGCCACCGGGAGCTTGCAACGTTACGGCGCTTATAGCGAATACGGATGGACCGTGCGTCCCGGCCTTAATCCCGTCGGCATTTCGCATCTGCATAACTACTATTGGCGTCTTGACTTCGACCTTGGGGAAAGCGCGACCGACGAAACCTTCGAAGAAATCAATTTCACCGCGCAGAACGACAGTACTCAAAGGGTGAGGACCGTTACTAGTTTTTCCTCGGAGACCGCCCGCTCCGTCCGTCCGAATCGTATGCGGTCGTGGCGGGTTAAGGACAATACTATTAAGAATGAGGCCGGCAGGCCGGTTTCATACGAAATCATCTCGCTTGAAACCGGGCACCGCGACACCGGACCCAGTTACGAGCCATGGACGTTCAAAGATATTTATGTGACACGGCACCGGGGGTGCGAGAAATTCATCTCGCATAACCCTGCTGATATATTAGGTGGTTGTTCCGTGAACGGAGATGTCAGCGATTTCGTCGATGGAGAGTCGCTGGTGGGGGCCGACTTAGTAGTGTGGTTTGGACTCTCTTTCCATCACATTCCGCGCGACGAAGACGAGCCGTACATGAACGCGCACTGGAATCGATTTCAAATCGTTCCGCGGGATTGGACGGACGATAACCCACTATACGTAGGCGATCCCGCAAATACAGCACCGTCGGTTGTGAATCCCGGCGATCAGACGACCACGGTGGGTGAAGCGGTATCGCTGGGGATCAGTGCGAGCGACGGAAATGGGGATACGCTGAACTACAGTGCGGCGGGTCTTCCAGCGGGTTTGACCATCGATGAAACAACCGGACAGATGGGTGGTACGCCCACCGCGGTGGGTACCTACGCGGTCACGGTGACGGTTGACGAC
>CALZGZ010000116.1 GCA_945787105.1 uncultured Gammaproteobacteria bacterium | reverse complement strand
GACAAAGGAGTGAGAGGGATCGATCTCATACTCCGCCGCCTGTAGCGGTAACGCAGCGAACAGCAGACCGATGATGACAAGTTTTTCGGTGTTCATTAAACTCAATCCTCATATGAAAAATAACTGAAATTCGTGGTTTGACCGAAGACGAAACGAAAAGTTTGGCTACACCCCAGCCGATCACATGCTGGTCACGCTGGTACGCGACTATGCGCAACCTAGGGGCGGGACCGATTATTGTTAGATATTTGCAACCAACCCTCGTGTCAATCTAGTACAATCATGTCTGAATCATAAAGACTCACACGCTTTAACCGGCACAACTTAGAGTGCCGTACTAGTGATAAGATTCATAAAAGTGGTGGGTGGCGATAAAAACAACGCAAAATCAAGAAAACTCCTAGCCAATATACTGAGGCAGTCTAGTATTTCTTAACATGAGAACGGTATACCTGGTCTCGTTTGTTGTTTGGACGGCGCTGTTGGGCACACCGACGACCGGTGCCGCCGGGCCTCGGTATGACGTCTCCTACTTGTGGCATCACAGCTTGCAAAAGGTCGTTGCCTACCGGGAACAGGTGGGACGCACGCTAGGTCCCAAGGTCACCAAGAGACTCAAGGTGGTGCGCGGACCCAGCCTGTATGGCCTCATCTATCACCGGCACGGCGATGAATCGGGGGCCAAAAAGGTTGCTGGCGTTCATACTGCGCTGCTTGGTTCCCGGAGACTGGAGCCCGCGGTCCCCATTCGCTCCCGGGATTGGACTTTTGTCGCGGAAAATCCCGAGCACGATGCCTCACGCGTTGTTAAGGTCGCGGCGGCCAGCCACGAGCAACAATGGGAGATTCGGGATCTCGAGGCGGCCGTGGCGCGTTACATCACGCACCTGAGGCGCAGTGGCAAACTCGCTCCCGATGAGCGTACCGCGTGGTCGGTCCACGATTTTACGACCGGTGACCATCTCGTCTCCATCAATGATGATTTGCAGTTACAAGCCGCAAGCCTGGTAAAGCCATTTTTTGCCTTGGCCTTCTTTCACCAAGTAAAACAAGGCAAGTTGAAATATGGGCGTAAGAGCCGACGACACATGGAACGCATGATCCAACGCTCGAATAACCGGTCCACCAACTGGATCATCCGGCACGTGGGAGGTCCCGACGCGGTGCAGGGCGTACTCAAACGACACTATCCCGGGATATTCCAGGATACCCACATCGTGGAGTATATGCCGGCGGGCGGCCGCACCTTCCGTAACAAGGCCTCAGTGAATGATTACGATCGATTTCTGATCGCGTTATGGAACAAAGAGATTCCCGGCGCCGGTGAAATCATGCGTCTGATGAGACTCCCCGGCCCCGACCGTATTTATACCGGCACCCCGAACATCCCGCCCGGTACCAAGGTCTACAACAAAACCGGGAGCACATCCCGGCTCTGCGGCGACATGGGCATCTTGGTCGTGAAAGGCAAGGACGGCAAACGCTATCCATACACGCTGGTTGGTGTCATCGAGAAACAACGGGGTGCGCGAAACTATGCCACTTGGATCCGCTCGCGCGCGAATGTGATCCGCAAAGTGTCCAGTCTTGTTTACCGAGGCATATCGCAACACCACAATCTATACCCGTCTTTTTGAACCTGCTGTGTAGAAACGAAAATCACAGTCTTAAACTTGGCTGTAGAGGCAGTAGGTATTGAACGCAGCTAAACCGTCATCGGCTGTCGGTGTTAGCGCGACACCAAACAATGTTCGCGGTGGTGTTACGTACGCCCACGACAAAAACGCTTCAATTCGTTGATTCAGACCTTGGCATGTAGCGTTGGAGTACATGCAGGCTATCCGGCCTGGCAAGATATGGGTCGTTACCGGTGTAGATCCCGATCCCTGGATATTCGGAGTAATACGTCCAGTAGCTCCAGTGCAGGCCCGTGCTTTCCATGATGTCCAGAATATCCTTCAGGTAATTATTGGCGCTGTCGGGGGTCGGGTTTGCGTGGGCGGTGAACTCGCCCACATAGATCGGCACCCGGTGCCGGGACTTGAAACGCAACGCGTAGCTGATTCTTTCCCGAAGCGTCATCTTGTTGAACGACGCCAGCGTTTTACGCTTGTGCCACGAAAGCACGAGACGATTATCCCCCCGCGCGCCGTCTGTCTTGACCCATGCAGAGAGTGTATACGCCCCTGGTTCCACTGCAATGGGACTGCTGAGCACTGACCCCCGGCCCGCGCATTGCGAGAACACAATCGCATGCCGCCCGCTCCTTGCGCTGGTAGCGTCCACCCGGCCGCAGGAACCACGGCTCTCCCAACTGATCCCCGGATAATCGATCTCGAAGGAGTTGTTTGCCACCAAAGGCGCGGGCAGGTCAACGGCATGTCCATCGGCCTCGAGCACCACATCATCGAACCACACGGTGCCGCGGGGCTCGTTCGATGACAAGATGACCCGCAATATTTTGGCACCTTCCGGTGGCATCGCTTGAATCGTCACACGCCGCCATTCGCGGCTTCCACGCAAACGTTCTGATTCCGCAATCCCAATCGCTTCCCCGCTGGTCACCATCTTACCGGGATAGCGCGTGATCGGCCGTTCCCGCGTTGTCGTATAGAACGTGAACTGAGGCGGGTAGAAAAAATGAATGCTGTAGAAGACATTATCATCTTCTATGGGGAGCAGCCGCTTGCTGCGATCGGGCAACACCGCCTCTTCGACGATCAGGATATGATTGCCATCGTGCGCACGTATCTTGCGCACGGCGGTGTTCATAACCTTCAAGTATTGCACCACACCAGGCGCTGTCCCCTCATTGAGTAGGTCGTATCCGGCGATTATTTTCCGCTGCGCGTAACGTTTGGCAATCGCCGTCCACAATGCGTAGAACCGTTCCTGATACCGAGTCTCGCGCCAGAATCGATACGACTGTTCCCGGTGAACAACGAAGTCGTGTGGATTCTGTATACCCGGCGCAAGGTGCATGTCTAGGATCAGATACACCTTATACTTTTCACACCACGCAATGATTGCATCGAGGAGTGAAAAGCCCGCCTCATCGTACGCGAAGGGTGATGATTCCAGTTGGCGGTATTCGAGCACTAGCCGGATGCTGTTCGCCCCCGTATCCGCAATACGTTTTATGTCGGCCTCCCCAAGCGTCTCCCTGAAATCCTTTAAGGCGATGTTGAAGCCTTTCAAGACCAGAGGTTCGCCGGCGCCATCAAGCACTTTTTCGCCGCTTACTCTGACAAACCCGGGGGGGCCACCGCTTTTGCTTTCGGTGAAAGATGGGAGCAACAAAACAGAAACAAAAGCGAGCGCCGCAAGCGGGCGCATGTTCGATCTGCTGCGCAACGTGCTGTCGCGTTGTCCCAATTCATTGCCTCATCAACGTGGACAAGACCCGACCAGAATCAGGTATTGCTTGCGGACACTCCCCTCCACTACCACACACTACGTGTATAGCTTGAGCGTACCCCGTGCACACCAGCCACTTACCTTTCCCGTCGCCCCGTGAAGGCACGTCGGTAACCTCACCGAGTAGCCTTGCAAACGCTTTTCAGCCTACGCCTACCATCGAAGATTGCGCACGTGGCTACATTGCAGGAGACCTTGTTCGCCTCAGCGAACGGACTCTATGACCCCTAGGAGCGAAACCGGAATTGTTAACGGAGTCGCAACCACACGCCTGCGCGATCACCCCCGCCGCGGTAACCAGTCGCCTCGGCGAGACCAATCTGAGCTACTGTTCGACCCGATCCTTGAGCCCCTTGCCCGCCTTGAAAAAAGGGTATGTCTTGGCCGCTATGGTAATCGTTGCGCCGGTGGCCGGATTACGCCCTTGGCGTGCAGCGCGGTTCTTGGTACCGAAGGTACCGAATCCCGCGATCTGCACCTTACGGCCGGCATCGAGTTCGGTGGCAATCACGCCTGTACCCGGCTTGGTGTCGAAGATACAACTTACGACTTCGTGGGCCTTGGCCTGGGACAGGTCACATTTGTTGGCGAGTTTTTCGGCCATCTCATTTTTGTTCATTGGTGCTCCTTAACTATCGTGTTTTGAGGGCTTGGTGGACAGGAGGCGCCCTCTTAGTTATTTACATTGATGTCGGATGTGTGCACGCGTCTAACGCCCGCTAACCGGCTGTATAAACCATGAGCCCCGTTGGTGGCAAGCGATAAAGCCATTCCAGCATCAGATTGCGCGCCATTCCCGTGTAATTTGATGGGTTTCATGGGAACGTTTCACCCCTATTGCACCGCGACAGTGCGGTTTACCCCATATTTTGCGTGGTAGAACTGACCGCGGACCGACTGCTGCATCATTCGACTGATGCCGAACACCGCAAGCAGGACAAGTCTCGGTGTAGACTCCGCGTGGGACTACTGAACATACGAGTACGTGGCATAATCCGGCTACGAATAAAACTAAATCTAAACTCGTCAGTGCGCGTCACCCACAGCTTTGATTGCAAGTCTGGTCTTACGGCATCATTTGTAATCTTGTTGGCGTTGCTCACGGCCACAGGCATCGTGGAAGCCAAACAAAGTGCCGCTGGTGACGGCGCGCGCGAAGAGAATTTTCGGCCCGGCTGGTCAACATCATTGCAAGGTGGGTTCGCCCGTCAATTTGACACCGATATGAACGGCGGGGGCTCATTCAGCGTCAACCGTTTCTTCATTCAAGGTGGCGCAACCTACGTCCCGAAATTAGGCCGAAGCGTAACGATCTCGGTCGGTTATGGCCGCAACAGTTATGATTTTTCCGGGGCGACCGGTTTGGCCGGTCTCGCGCCGTGGAAAGACATCGATACGCTGCGATTCGGGTTGCCGGTACGTTATCGCTTCGATGAGAGACTGACGTTGTTCTTATTGCCCACGCTCCGTTTTTCCGTAGCGAGCAGCGGCAGTCTCGACGATGGCGCCAGCGGCGGCGCTCTGGGCGGTTTTAGCTACCGCGTCAGCGATCGCCTGAGCATCGGACCCGGTGTCGGGGTGTTGACGCGTATCGAAGCTAGCACCGATGTATTTCCCATCTTGTTGATCAACTGGAAGATCACCGATCGGCTTAGTCTGGAGACCGGTCGTGGGTTGGCGGCGACAGTGGGTCCCGGGCTTACGCTCAACTGGCGGACTAACCGTAAATGGAGATTTCTAGTTGGCGGCCGTTTCGAAAAACTTCGTTTTCGCCTTGACGAGGACGGACCTGCGCCGCGGGGTGTCGGTGAGGACCGTTCGGTCCCACTTGTCCTGGGCGCAACTTATCGCTTCAATCCTACGGTTGAATTGATCGTCCTGGGTGGTGTCGAGCTGGACGGGAAACTACGCCTCAACGATGAAAACGGCGATCGGATCATACAAGAGGACCACGACGACGTGGCATTTCTCGCGTTAACTTTTCGTGCCCGATTCTAGCCCGCGTTTCTCGCCAGCTTGTTAGCAAGCATTGCGTAGCCGGTAATATCGCACGTACGTTTGCTTGCCCGTTCACAAGACCTGACGGTTAGCGGCGAAAGTAAGGGGTAAAATGTCTGCTTGTTAGTCGACGTCAAAACCACGCATCACCATGTCGGCATAGCTGATCAGCCCGACCAATTTTCCGTGATCGATCACTGGCGCCAGCGCCAGACCGAATTTGTCGAAAAGCCGCGCGCAATAGCGAATATCCATGTCCGGGTCTACCGAGATGACAGGTTTCGACATGATCTCGTAGATATTGACGCGTTTTGGCGAACGATCCTGAGCGAGGACCTGACGGGCCATGTCCGATAATAATACGATGCCGTATTCGTCGTCCTCGCTGCGCTTGTCGACTAACAGGGCCTCGGCATCGTGTTGCTTCATGATCTGCAGCGCATCGTGAACGGTCGTCAAGCCGTCTATGGTTTGGAACTTGTCAGTCATTACGTCGCGTACTCGAATTATGCCTCGATCTGTCATAACTGGTCCTCAACGATCTCTGTCAGTTGTTCCACCTGATGGGCAATGCCCACGGCATCTTCGACATCGATTTGAAACGCGATGCCAGCTCCCGGCTGGCGATCGAACTCGCCGATCTCCGCGATCTGCTCGAGTATGTTACGGCTTAGATGTTCTTCTACAAGAAACAATAGCATGTTCCGCTGGGTCTCGAGACTCAAACCGAGAAACGTTTTGGGAACCTGGAGGCCTTCACCGCGAGCCTGATTGAGCACCGTGGCGCCGGTAGCGCCCGCCTTACGCGCGGCTTTCATGACCGATTCGGTCTTGTCGTCGTCCACGAGTGCGATGAGTAACTTGAAATGCATGATGATCTACCTCTGGTAGTTGTGAGCTTTAGTCGACGTCGTCCTTCGCGCTTGCCTGCCGCCGTTTTCGCCGCAGCGACCACCAGTCGCTGAGCTGGGCGTAGCCCATCACTGTGATGATCGGAAACAAGCTCGCGAATGCGATCAGCCCGAATCCATCAATCAACACATTGCGTCCCGGCACCGTGCTTGCAAGGCCCAGTCCGAGGGCGGCGACCAGCGGCACGGTCACCGTGGAGGTTGTCACGCCTCCTGAATCATAGGCGAGTGGAATGATCGCTCGCGGTGCAAACACCGTCTGAATTAACACGATCACATACCCGGTGATGATGTAGTAGTGAAGAGGTGTACCGGTCACGATGCGATAAGTGCCGAGCGCGATGCCGATGGCCACCCCCAACGCCACGGCCACCCGCAGCCCCCACACCCTGACGGTACCGCCGGAGACACTCTGCGCTTTGACCGCCACCGCGATAAGCGCCGGCTCCGCAAGGGTGGTGGCAAACCCTAACGCCGCGGCGAAAACATATACCCAACCATAGTCTTGCCAGCGCACCAGTCCTGCAGTCGACACCGGATCGCCCCCAAGAAAGGCCGGGCTCGTCAGTTGGTATGCCATTAATTTTCCCAGCGGAAACAAGGCGCGTTCCAGACCCGCTAAAAACAAGGTGAGACCGATCAACACATACACGAATCCGATGAGCGATTTTCCAAGGTTCGGAATTGGCCGCCGCAGCACCAGCACCTGGAAACCAATCACCACCGCAACGATGGGGAGCACATCGTGCAGCGTGGAATACAATGTGTGCGCGAGTCCGGTGAAAAGATCCATTAGATGAGCATCCCGTAGATCATCACAAATATCATCGGCGTCAACGATGCAAAGGCAATCAGTCCAAATCCGTCCACCAATGGATTTCGTCCGCGAATACTCGTGGCGAGGCCGACACCCAGTGCCGTCACCATCGGCACCGTGACCGTGGAGGTGGTAACACCCCCCGAGTCATAGGCGATGCCGATGATCTCCGGGGAGGCGAACATCGTTATCACCACCACGCCAATGTACCCACCAATAATGAGGTAGTGGAGCGGCCATCCCTTGAGAATTCGGAACACGCCGACAACAATGGCAACGCCGACAGAGAACGCCACCGTCACCCGCAAACCTCTGGCATAGTTGCGCATCGACGCTTCGTTTGACTCTATTGCACCGGCCTGCGCGGCCACTTTGGCCGCTTCGTCGGCGATCGCTATCAGTGCCGGCTCGGCAATCGTAGTGCCAAAACCAAGGGCGAACGCGAAGATCAGCAACCACATCAAACTCCCCTTGCGCGCGAATGCGTGGGCGATGGCCTCGCCGATGGGAAACAAACCTTGTTCCAACCCCCGGGTGAAGAAGGTCAGCCCGAGCACGACCAACACCACACCGACAAGAAGATCGTCCACGTTGGGAAATGGCTGCCGCAATACCGCGAACTGGAAGAACGCAATGACGAGTACGATGGGAAGAAGATCGCGAATACTCGACCGAATTAAAGACAGCATCAGTCAGCCTTCCGTCCCGGATGTCGTCACTATCTCTAGTACCTCCAAGGTTGACACAATCTGCGATCAACGTGTTCGGTTCAGATCTGCACGACACGTCAACCGCGATTATGGACGATAATCACGATTTGATCGAAGATCGAGGTCAAGCATTCGAGCTGATTTCGCAACCGTCACCGTTGTCTTGCGCGCTATGCATCTGCGCACGAGCAGGCAAAACCCAGTGATGATGAGAGTCTGCATACCGTAAAGCGCGTTTCCTTGGAGATGTAGAAATTGCTCCTCGATCCCGCAGCACCGCTTTTTGTTAATGCAAGTCCGCGTATGTTTGATTTGCGTCAAAGCCGGATTCTTACGGTAGTGATATTTAAAGTATGGTGCGCAGACTGTATGCGCGCGCGTTGGGCCCGGTGCAAACGCGTCGGCTGCCGAACGCCGGGCACGATGAAACGCACCCGCCGTGTCCCTACGGCAACGGGTTAAATCAAGACAAAACTCTCCGGGGGCGATGACGATAACATGACCAGAATTCATTCGGATACAGAGTTTAAGGCAGCCCTCTCAGCGCTGTCGTTGGCACAGCAGAGACAGGTCGGGAAACGCTTTATCGATCACGGCATCGAGCTTTCGGATAACCCCAGGGTGACAAAGGCAGTGACGTTCGTTGCCGCAAGCGGACTGCCGGCGGCGGCGGAGATTGCCGATGGTTATAAAGCGGCCAAGGCGGCGGCAATAGAAAGCTATACCTTGTGTGGGCATGAAGGAGACTGGCGCCGGCAGGCCAGTCATTTCGTGGCCGCTGCGGCGGCTGCCTGCCCGACACCCGAACCGCAGGCAGGATCAGATGGGAGCGTCGCATGGAGTACGGCGATGAACGTGCGGATGGCGCGGGTGTGCGCGAAGATTGCCGACGGGATGGGCGCGGATGACACCGAGGCAAGAAAACAATACGAGATACTGGAGGCGTTTTTAGCAGCCGGCTGATTCCAGGCCGGTAGGCCGCCTAAGGGGTGGTCCGGCGCGCTGCGTCCTCGAAGAAAGCCAAGTACTCGGTCCAGTCAGTGATCGGTCCACGCTGGGAAAAGATGACCACCCCGTTGCGGTCGATGACGTAACTGGACGGAAACACGCGGGCAATGTCCCGGTCCGGAAGTTTTGTGTTCCCGGCGGCGGTGAGGCTATGGTCTTGTGTTCCGCGTGATCCTGAGTCGAATAGCGGCAAGGTCTCGATGCCCTGTTGCGTGAGCCAGTCTCGGGCCTGCTCGATCGGTTCTCGCATCTGCAACAACACCACAGCGACATCGGCAGGCAGCCGCTCGCGCAAGATGCGGTAAAAGCCATACAGCGACGGCAACTCGCGCGCACACGGCGGACACCAAGAGCCCCAAAAATGCAGCAGCGCCAGTTTGCCGCGCAGCCGTGCGACCGAATGTGTCTCCCCTTGAGGGTTCGTAAACTCCAGGTTAGGGAAACGCTGTCCCACCGCCGTGCCCACCTTCGCGCCCGCGGCCTGTGCGGCGCTCGCGTATGGGCCCCAAAGCCGGGACCATTGTTGCCGCGAGAAAGTGACGCGGTCATCGACCGCATACGGCACGCAGCGCTGACGCGTGCGCTTACCGCATTCGACCAGGGCGGATTGTTCGGCTGTCTCGGCGCTGTCCTGTCCCGATGTCCATGCCCACGCGCCCCCCGGCGCAATGGCGAACGCGCGGTGCCCCGCGGCGTTTAGGAACAGCTGATAGTAACTATCCCGCGCCTGGGTACCGACGTGGGGGATCGCGCCGGCGTCGAATAGATCGGCGGCAATCGTCATCGCGGGGATCGCCAGCACCGCGGCACCGGCCGCAAGCCAACCCATCGTCCGCGCAGCGAGGCGCCGCCAGAGCACAGGCCGCGGGCGATTGGTCATTGCGCTTGCCTCCGATTCCCCCGGCGTTTAGTCGACGTCTTCCCAACCGGTAACCATCGCCTTGATATGAGAGGCCGGTGTGTGGCCGACGGTGGCGAGGTAGACGTGGGCGATAAAGAAGATCAACATCAAAAATGCGCCGATGACGTGACCGATGGCGATCCACTCCAGGTTGAGCCAACCCAAGCCCCAGTTGTCCCACGAACTGTAGAACAAGTACAGCAGGCCGGTCAGCCAGATCAACGGGTTGATCACCAGCTTGACGAACAGGTACGCCAACCGCTGCAGCGGGTTGTGTTTGGTCAACGTCGACTGCCGGAACGGATGTGGGGCGTCGGTGAAGATCCCGGTAAGGTAATAACGCAACACCGCCTCTGCCTTCTCCATGGTGGGTACGTATTGTTTCCACTCACCGGTCGTGAAGTGCCAGAATATTGCGAAGATCCACAATGTGATCAACACCCAGGCGGCGGTGGTGTGATAATCCACCGCGCGCTGGAAACCGAGCCATGTGTAGGTACCGTGGATCTCAAAGCCGGTCAACATCATGAACATGATCAAAGCGGCCTGGGACCAGTGCCAAAAACGTTCGAATCTCTTAAAAATGTATATGCGTTGCATCGTCTAGCCCTTCTTTTTCCTGCTAACAAATATGCGGATCGCGCCGTGGATAAGCACTGAGATCAGCGCGAGTAAAGCGAGCGAAAAACCGACGGTGTCCAGAGCCACAATACGATCGCGCGCCGGGATGTAGACCCCCTCGATCCCGGCCAGGCGGCCGACCTTGGTGTGGCACTGTTCGCATTTCAGCGCGTCCTCTTTCGGCGCCACCATATGCGTGATGGGCCAACTCATTTCGGTTTCGACAAAACCCATGCTCCCGCTGTATTTGGCACCAACCGCTTTCATCCCGGTCACCAACGCCTTGTCCCAATCGTAATTTTTCCAAAACGCGCTTTCGTCGTTCCCCGTGGTGTGCAACACCGCCAGGGTTTTAAGGCCCTTGTCATACATCTGCTTGCCGCGGAACACGCGCAGCGGCCAAATGCGTGAATCGGGATCATCGGGACCACCCAGGAACTCGTTAATCTTGACGATGCTGGATCCATCGACCTTGTCCCCGAACAGGGTGTACTTCACTTTGCCGTTAAACCATTTGTATTCGGGGGTCACGTAACGGTCGTAGGTGAAATGACCTTTGTTACTGTCGTATTCGACCTTGCCGATGCTGTTGCGTGTTTTGATGCGTTTGCCGTGCTCATCCAACTGTCCCGCGGTCGACCAATCCCAACTCATCTTGGCGTGCCGCGGCCCGCGGGCATAGGCCGGGATGTGACAGGTCTGACAGGCAATCTTGCGGGTGTGATCGTTGAGCCTGGCAGCGGCTTGATCATGGGGCGCGTTGCCGTGACACGCCTGACAGGTCGCCGGGTTGCGGGTCTTTTTACTGCCGCGCATCTGTACACCGTTGGTGTCGGTGGCGGTGGGTCCGTAGCGGCTACCGGGCACTTCGTGGGCATCGGTAACGTGGCACTTGGCGCAAGCAAAATCCAGACCCTCGGCATCCATATGCACATCGAGGTAACGCCCGGGAGACTCAAGTGAACTATCCAGGTCACCGTGCTTCACTGCGTCGCCACCGCCACCGCGAAAGTGACAGGCGCCGCAAGTTTTACGGCTGGTCTTGCCGACATTTTGTGCCACTTTCTTGAGGTCCGTCGGCGGCCGTAAGCGGCCCGATTTCGGTGGCCATTCCATGGTCTCATAGTTGGGGTGACCCGCCAGGCCAGGGAGCTTCTTATAGACCCCGGTGGTGTCGTGACACACCAAGCAGTCGACATTCTCCTGGACGCTGAAGTCGAATTTGTTGTCGGCCCAGCCATAACCGATGTGGCACGCAGAGCAGTGATCTTCATTAGAGGCAACCGCGGTGCAGAAGTTATTGATCACGTGCTTTTTACCGAGCACCTGACCGGTGTCCGGGTTTTTGTACTCCCATGTCCAGTGCTTGGTCTTATGGATCTGCTTGGCGGCTTCGGTATGACATGTAAGGCACGCCTTGGTGACCTCGGAACCGGACTTGAAGTCCGCCTGCAAGGCCTCGAACTTGGTGTGATCCGCCGTCGACGAGTCGAGCTTTTGCGCCGCGCCTTGGGTGGTTTGTTTGAGCGCCGCGGCAGGCGCAGAATCGGCAGTGGCGTGGGCCACTCCTGAGATCGCAAGCCCAACTGCCAAGCCCGAGGCGATGAGCGCGCCGGTAATGGTTGTTGGAATGATCATGACATGTCACCAAAAACTAGTCACTGCGTTGACGTTGACATCTGGTTGTTGATTGGTCGTCAACAGCCACTCAACTCCTGTCCGCCGGAACCCTTGCCGCCGCCGGGCCGGGTCTTGATGAGCGGCGGTGCCGGCTGGTTGGAGTCAAAGCTCAAAAACGCCTGTTGATCTTTGGCCACTTCGTCCATGATGCTGCTGACCTTTTCGCCGAACATCTTGCCCATCAGACCAGCGTTCATGGTGCCGATATAGGTCTTGCCGTCATCCTTTTTGTACACGGTGATGGTGCAGGGCATCAGGATGGACAGGATGCGGGTCGCGTCTTCCGCCAACAGCGGAGCCGAGTATTTAGTGCTGCACGCCTCGACCAATAGCACCGGAGGCACGTTTTTCCCCGCGGCGGCCACCGACACCGAGGGCGACCGCAGACCCGACAGCTTCCAGCCGTGGTCGGAGAGCGCCTGGATGTTGGCTTGGATGCGGGCGGCGGTTTCTTCGACGCCGAATGGACTCTCGTGTTCGACCATCATGAAGCCGCCCGCGGTGTTCCAGCCGACGATAGCGACCAGGGCAATACCAGAGAAAAATCCAGCGAAGATCTTCAACATAATGGGTTCTCCTAAAATACGTCAG
>CALZGZ010000115.1 GCA_945787105.1 uncultured Gammaproteobacteria bacterium | reverse complement strand
TTGTCAAACGAGTAAAAGCGATACTTGTTGTATGACATAGATGCGTCATCGCGAGGTGGGTACAAGGATGTACCGATTGGTTCTGGGGGCCGGGAACATCCCGGCCCCTGATGTCTGTAATTCATCGCACTGGTGGGAGGGGAGATCAAGAGGCATGTGTTGTGTCGGCAAGTTAAAGAGTTCTGCATACCAACTGGAACGGCTTACCTACACGCAATCCCTTTTTATGTCGCACCGGAAGCGCTGCGCGTCTTCGGTCTAGATTGGTTGCAATATAACAAGCAGGTAAAAGCAGTATGACCATTGCACACATTAATGATAAGTATGAAGAAAAAGCATCTGTTTCCGATATCCCGATGCAGGCGGCGTCGTTGGATATCTGGGATAAGAAGTACCGGCTGAAAAGCAAAGACGGTGATGTCGTCGATGCCACCATCGATAATACGTATCAGCGTGTAGCGCGGAACCTGGCCGAAGTGGAGAACGATCCCCAGAAACAGGCGTTCTGGTATGAGCGGTTTTTGTGGGCGTTACGTCACGGCGCGATCCCCGCGGGGCGAATTGTATCTAATGCCGGTGCGCTGGATCACAAGCCTGCCACTTCGACCATCAATTGCACGGTGTCCGGGACCATCCAGGACTCGATGAGCGGAATACTCGGCAAAGTGTATGAGGCGGGACTCACGCTCAAGGCCGGATGCGGCATAGGTTATGAGTTCTCGACGCTGCGGCCAAAGGGGGCTTACGTTTGCGGTGCCGGCGCATACACTTCGGGTCCGCTGTCGTTTATGGATATCTACGACAAGATGTGTTTTACCATCTCCTCGGCGGGCGGCAGGCGCGGAGCGCAGATGGCGACCTTCGATGTCGGACACCCGGATGTGGTCGACTTCATCCGCGCCAAGCGTGAGAACGGGCGTTTGCGGCAATTCAACATGTCGCTGCTGATCAGTGAGGATTTCATGCAGGCGGTCAAGCACGACGACGATTGGAAGCTGGCATTCCCGGTGTGCAAGGAAGAGGTCGATGCCGAAAACCTGGATCTCGATGACAGCGATAAGTTTATCTGGCGCGAATGGCCGGTGACCGAAGGTTACGTCTGCGACGAATCCAGCCGCGTCGCGTGCCGAATCTACAAGAGCATCAAGGCCCGGCACTTGTGGGACATGATCATGTCCTCAACCTACGACTATGCTGAACCGGGTTTCCTGCTCATCGACAAATACAATGAAATGAACAACAACTGGTTCTGTGAAAACATACGTGCCAGTAATCCGTGTGGGGAACAGGGTCTGCCTGAATACGGCGCGTGTCTGCTGGGATCAGTGAATCTGACGAAATTCGTGCGTGATCCGTTTACCGGACAGGCGCACTTCGACTGGGATGAGTTTCGCGAGGTAGTCGCCGTGTTCACCCGCATGTTGGACAACGTTGTCGAGGTCAATGGTCTGCCGCTAGATCAGCAGCGCAATGAGATCGCATACAAGCGGCGTCATGGCTTGGGTTATCTCGGTCTCGGATCCACGATTACCATGCTGCGCATGAAATACGGTGCGCCGGAATCTTTGGAATTCACTGAGCGGGTCACCCGCGAGTTGGCAGTGACCGGTTGGCGGCAGGCGTTGGAGTTGGCGCAGGAAAAAGGCGCAGCGCCGGTGATGGACGATGATTTCACCGTCACCCGGAAAATGCTGCGTCAACGTCCGGAGATGGTCCGCGACGGTTATCAGGTGGGCGACACGGTCAAAGGCAAGGTGTTGCATGCGCGTTACAGCCGCTACATGAGGCGTATCGCCAAGGTCGAGCCGCAACTGGTGGACGAGTTGGCGAACGTCGGGGCACGGTTCACCCATCACAGCTCCATCGCCCCGACCGGTACCATCTCGCTGTCGCTGGCGAACAACGCGAGCAACGGAATTGAACCGAGTTTTGCCCACGTGTATTCACGTAACGTGATCCGCGAGGGCAAAAAGACTAAAGAAAAGGTGGAGGTGTGCTCCTATGAATTATTGGCCTACCGCGAGTTGGTAAATTCGCAGGCGAAGCCGGACTCCCAGGATCCTTACGAGCAGCTACCGGATTATTTCGTCACTGCCGATCACATTACTCCGAAGGAGCATGTGGACATTCAAGCTGTGGCCCAAAAGTGGATCGATTCGTCCATCTCCAAGACCGCCAATGTGCCGACTGATTTTCCGTTCGAATCGTTCAAGGATATTTATCTATACGCCTATGAGCAGGGCTTGAAGGGTTGCACCACGTTTCGCTTCAACCCCGAGGCGTTTCAGGGCGTATTGGTGAAGGAGAAGGACTTGGAAAATACGGTGTATGAATTCGTCCTGGACGACGGCACCGTGGTTAGCGCTAAAGGAAACGAGAAGATCGAATACGATGGCGAGACGCACACCGCAGCCAACCTGTTCGATGCGTTGAAAGAGGGTTATTACGGCCGATTTTGACTAGTCCAAGGCGGCCACGAAGAGGTAAGTTGAAATGACCATTAAGATTGACAAACGAATTGTGGATTACGGAATACCGGAGGGAAAAACCACGCCAGATAGCGGGCCGCAAGGCGTGGCGTCGGTGAATGAGGATCGAGTGACGGCCGATGTCATTCACATGCACGAAAAGCTCAAGCGGCCGCCGAAGTTGACCGGCTCGACATACAAGGTCAACAAGACCCCGGGCTCGGAACACGCCATGTATGTCACCATCAACGACATCGTGCTCAATCCCGGCACCGAACACGAGCTACGCCGACCGTTCGAGATCTTCCTCAACTCGAAAAATATGGATCACTTTCAGTGGATTGTGGCGTTGACGCGGATTATGTCGGCGGTTTTTAGAAAAGGCGGTGACGTGACCTTCTTGGTCGAAGAGTTGCGCTCGGTGTTCGATCCGCGTGGCGGCTATTTCAAGAAGGGGGGGCGCTACATGCCGTCCCTGGTTGCCGAACTCGGAGACATCATCGAGTGCCATTTAAAGGAGATCGGCCTGCTCGAAGACTGCGAGATGGACGCGAATCAGCAGCAACACATCGACGAAGCGCGGGCCAAGTTCGAGCAAGCCACTGGTAACATTACCACGGACGACAGCGAATATCCCGAGGGCGCGTCGCTGTGCGCCAAGTGTCACACCAAGGCTGCGGTCAAGCTCGACGGTTGCCTGACCTGTCTCAACTGCGGCGAATCAAATTGCGGTTAATTGTAAGCAAGTTAGGAGGTTGAAAGTTAAGCCAAAAGTGTAAAATGTATAGTCTCTTGTGCTGTTGAACTTTTTAATTTGCTCTGCGAACGCCGCTACGTTGCGCTTTAGCGCTGGGATTTGAATTCATGTCGCAACCGGAACTATCGGAATCGGTTAAACCGGATACCGTCACCGGTGTCCTGCCTTCCCAGGCGTTAACGCTGTTGATACGCCGCGGCGAGATCAAGGCCCGGGAGCCGATCAGCGACGATCAGATCCAGCCGGCGAGCCTGGACTTGCGGCTCGGTGCCCGTGCCTACCGGGTGCGCGCCAGCTTCCTGCCTGGCAGGCACTCCACGGTCACCCAGCGGCTGCATTCACTGGCGATGCATGAGATCGACATCACCCGAGGGGCGGTGTTGGAAAAGGGTTGTGTGTACATCGTACCGTTGATGGAGAGCCTGAATCTCAGTAATAACCT
>CALZGZ010000114.1 GCA_945787105.1 uncultured Gammaproteobacteria bacterium | reverse complement strand
TAATGAAAGTCCTAAAAGGCATGATGACGACGTTTCGCTTTACCATGCCTGTTTCGGGTTGCGGCACTCTCTCATCTTGGCGTGTTTGCTGTACTGGCAAGTAATTCACTTTTGCCGGAATTTGCTGTTCTGCGTAGCGCATGGCCTCTTCGCCTTGTCTATTAAATGCTCATTTCCATTTAAGCCTCGCGTAACACTGGCAATCTTCAGATATGGTTATATCGCATGCCAAACGGCGTTATTTCACCGCGATAACTAAGTATGTTTTGGTAACTATAACGCCGAGTACATAATAGAATAATGATATCTCCATGTTTGTTCTGTATAGAATTCCATTCATGGCGTGTGAAACATTCACATTATTTCTTTATGTTTATGTAAATACGTTTGGGTGAAATGGACCAGCGATTTTTCGGGTTGCTGTTTGAGTGGCTAGATGGCGAAGAACCTTAGCCCGCATATTGCACCAGTCGCCCCTGTCCTGCGCCAGCTTCCCGGATACTGGTGCAATATGCGGGCTAGTGAGTCTCGTGTCGACGAATGTAAAACGGAAGCCGGAGGAATCAATCTCATCGATCTGGTGATATGTGTCCAGGATGTGCGCGCCGAACAGCAAGGACGACACCTGTTAGTGATCGCGGATTGTCAGTATCGGTTGCACAAAACGTTGCGCTCGGAGGCGCTCATCAACACTACTTGTTGGGAGGTGCTTCAAGAAAACAGGCCTATTGTTTCGCGATCCAGGGTTTTCGTGTCAACGCGAGCTGTTGCTGCACTGTCGTTGCGAGCTTTTCGGCGTCTTGGCGGGAGGATAGTCCCATGATCGACAGTCGATGCATCTGCTTGTCGTTAACCGTTACCTTGCTCTTGTGAACATCTATACCCAATGTTTTTGCCTTGGTGATTATATTCTCGACAGCATTTCTATCCGCGAGTGTTACCAGGTGAATCACCCATTCCGTGTTCTTGGGCGCGGGCTTTGACGATTCAACCTTCGCCGCTGTGGCGGCCGCCGACTCAGCAGAACTCTTCTTCAGTTCCACCAATTCCAATTCGATTTGCTTGATTGCCACTTGTAGTTCATCTTGGCCCGCAGTTTCGCTTAGGGCCTTTGTTATCTGCTGTTGTGTTTCTTCCAATCTAGCAATCCGTTGGGGCAGTCCTGATATCACCGCTGAGTCATCTTGTTGCGGCTGTTGTGCCTCTAACAAAGCCACTTGTTGCTTGATCTCATCTATCTGGTTGCTCAAACTAAGGCCGTACAGAACCATCGCCAAAAAACCCAGTACGCCCAGCAATAAACTGCCAAGTAATATTCTTCGTCGTCCCATCGCTTGATCACTAACGTAATTGATGTCATCACCAGACTCTTCTTCCGGGGATTCATTGGCTCTGCGGGTGACGAATATCTCCTCGTTTTCCAGAGTTGCAGACCTGTGCGTTGATAAATCTGCCGCCGAATCAGCCTTGATTGAACCTTCACTAACCGGCTTGGTGAGAATGTCTAACAACTTTTTGCTCGCTGCCGACTCCGAGTCTGAGTACTCTATGGCCACTTCGTTTTTCGATAAACGGGTAATTTGTCCTCTAACCTCTCCACCACGTCCGGGTTCATTCCGATCCCAAAAGCGGACTGCCACCGCATCACCCGCGTCCAAGGTAACGCCTTCTTGAGGTGATTCCTGGGTAGTACATTTGAGCAATACACCGTGCTCGCTGTAATCACGTACGTGGCAACCCCTGGGCCGAAAACGGTCGCGAAGCAACATCAACCCCACCTGCACACCAGGGATAGATCTAGGTGATCTGCGATTTTCAGTTTGCATGGAAGGAAGCGGCTCTCTCGCTGGTTTTTTATCACACATCTTGTGTCGTTGGGTATTTGTTTGAACCCGCTCGGCCGAAATTTTGACCCTTTCATCCCATTGTCCGTCCCGAATGTTAATCAGCACACAAAATTGACCCCCTTTTAGCGATAATCGCCATTGAAATATGACCCAGAAATATTGAAAGTTAGTTCTTCTTAAACAATACGCTATATCGAGTTGAGGTGGGTCACGCTTCAATGCCGGTGTGGGTTAAATCTCGATGCGGATTCACATGGGGTCATGAACCATAAGTATGCCAGCGAACGATGATCCACTGCCGGGGTATATGTTCGCCAGCGGGTTGGCGTTCCTTATCCCGGCAGCGTATGTGTCGGTCCACGGTCCGGATATCTTTGCGCATGGACTTGTGCGAACCGCATATTACTTTGGATGGCCGTTGCCGATAGACGCGACGTTCGTCGTGCTCGTGCGCAAGGTGAGCGGTGCCCTCTTCGTTCTCATCAGCGCGATTCTGTTCTCCGGTTATCTCCTGTACGGCTTCGCCCCCCCAGCCGAGGGATCGCGGGCCGGAACGTACCTCGGGGCCTTCGCTGTCTCCACGCTCTGCGGCCTCCTGTTCCCATTTGCAGCCTGGGTTTGGGGCGGCGCATGGGAAACGCGAATGGCGGCCGGGTTCTTCACATGGCTCGCCTGGTTGCTGTATCTGCGTCGCAGCCTTGGTGCGGATCGCGCGCTGCGTCGGCCTTTCGTGCTCTTCTTCCGCCGATTCGACAGCTTTGCCGATCTGTCCATCCTCCCCACACTGCTGCGCTTGACCCCGCGTGGCGTGCCAGTCGTGATGCTGGTGAGCGGGACAGAAAACGAGG
>CALZGZ010000113.1 GCA_945787105.1 uncultured Gammaproteobacteria bacterium | reverse complement strand
GCATATCTGAGCGAAGCGTTGTCTGTCGGCCTGGAACGTGTGCGGCGTAATTCAAAAAACGCGGCCGCACATCGCAGTCTCGTGCGCACTTACCGAATGCAGGGAGAACACGTAAAGGCAAATGCGCATCTCAACATTGCTTGGAACCTCGGTTTGCGGTGGCTCGAAGAAGAACCGGAGGATCCGGAAGCCGCCTATTCCTTGGGGCGTACCTATATGCTTATGTCCCGGTACCCGCAAGCGCTGTCACAATTTCGACGCGCGACCGAGCTGGACCCGTCTGCGGACCTATACCGCGATGCCTATCTCGACCTAAAAAACCACATGGAGTGACTCGCGGACACCAATAGCTAACTCGGATTATTGGCGAGACACACAATCGCGCCCCGGGCCATACGACAACGTGTTGAGCAATGAATGTGCTTACGCAAACGTTGACCCCACGGATCAAGTCACGTTCTGGGCCAGTAGCGTCCCACTGTGTTCATCCTGCTGTTCTGTATACCTTCGCGCGGGCAGGTGTCGATTCAGAAAATAGAGCGGCCGTCTTTTGGTTTCATTGAACATCCGTCCCAGATACTCGCCGATGATCCCAAGACTCATAAGCTGCACGCCACCCAAGAATAAGATGACGACCATGAGAGTGGGAAATCCTGCAACCGGGTCTCCATAAACCAAGGTCTTGTAGATCACTTTGAATCCATAGATAAAGGCTATTACTGCGGTGGTGAGGCCTACATAGGTGGCAATCTTGAGGGGCACTATCGAAAAAGAAGTGATCCCCTCGATGGCAAAGTTCCACAACTTCCAATAATTCCATTTGCTTTTTCCCGCGCCGCGCGGATCGCGACGATAAAGTACCGCCTTGCTGGGATAGCCGATCCAGGAGAACAGGCCTTTCATAAAGCGGTGCTGTTCCCGAAGTTTGATTAATGAATCCACGGCACGGCGGCTGAGCAATCGGAAATCACCGGTATCTTCCGGTATGCGCACGTTACCGACACGCTGAATCAGATGATAAAACCACGAAGCGGTTTTTTTCTTGAAGATCGTTTCCCCTTCTCTCATTGTCCTTTTTGCGTAAACATTGTCGAAGCCAGCCTCCCACTGTTCTATCAGCGTGGGAATCAACTCAGGGGGATCTTGCAGATCTGCATCGATCACGATCACCGCTTCGCCCTTGGCGTGGTCCAACCCCGCGGACATCGCGATCTCTTTGCCGAAGTTGCGGCTAAGGTCGATGACTGCCACTCTGGGATCCGCCTGATGCCATTGAAACATTGCTTCGAGCGTGTTGTCGTTGCTCCCATCGTTGACAAAAACAATCTCGCTGGAATACTCGAGATCGTCCAATACTGCAGACAGACGCCGATACAATTCGGGAAGGACTTCTTGTTCGTTATAACACGGTACGACAACAGATATCAGCGCGCCTTCCCCTCCGCCGCGGGGTATCCGGTTCTGTTGCTCATCGTACACTGTGCTTATCCTCTTGCTATCTCGCCTTTACGGATAAGGTGAATTGCGTAGTCAACGACTTTGTTTCCAATCGTCGGTTAGACGCTTCCGCACCAACTGGGCTATGCTAGATCTCGCGTGTTGTTAGGTGCTTTGGCCGATACACGTTTGTACGCGTAAGTTTAATCCAATTTCCACTATCCACAACATGTCGAGTACCTCTCTTATTCAACAGGGTTTTAGATTTGGGATCGTCGGTATTCTCGCCACCTTGATCCATGTTGCACTATATGTCGCCCTGGTGGAGACAACCGGCGTGCATCCCTCATGGTCCAATACGATCGCGTTCGTGATTGCATTTAGCGTGTCTTTTATTGGTCATTTTCATTGGACTTTTGCCACCCCCGCCAACGCGGGTCAGCGACCATGGGGGCGACCGTTACTCAAATTCGTCCTGGTCGCGCTGTTCGGCTTCTTGCTCAACGCGCTTGCCGTGTATATCGTGACCGACGTAGCACAAATATCCTATCTTTATGCCACCGTCTTCATGATGACGGTGACACCGATATCTGTTTTTGTGCTGAGCAAGCTGTGGGCATTTTCATAGGCCTCGGCAATCACATTAGATTTTACTACCGCCACTTGGGAAATATTTCGAAAAGGTAGTCCACCACCCATGTCCCCGGCGCGAAACCATAGGTCACCGGGCTAACACTGATAAATCCGATCACTACCAGCGCGAGATACCCATAGACGCTGGCCCGTTGTTGAGTCACGCCGTCCGCGCGCAGCCAACCCACATGATCGAGCCATAACACGACGGTTAGTATCGAAAATATCAGTGCGGTGAAGTAATGGTATAGAAACAATACGCGGGTGACTTGTGACAGCGGCGCATAAGCACCGATGAAACCCAAAATGGGCAGCCACAATGCGGGCTTCCCCTCCCGGCCGGATATAACCTTCAACTCGCTCACTCTGAATAGCACTAAATTCACCAACACGACCACGAACATGACGCTCACGCTCCACCATATGATTGGATTGCCGAATAGATACAGCCTGGCCTTCTCGTGAACCCAGTAGAACACCGGGGCGTGCATCCACGGCCATCCCCACCACGGGGTGGTATCCGGATGCCCGGCGGACAGATCCATGTTCGAAGTCAGCATCTTCCCATGCGTCCTGATTACATCCGCCAAGAAGTTGCCGGTTGGCAGACCCCATACGTCGCCCTCTCCCGGGAAAGTAAGCAGCATGAAATGCAGTTTCCAACCTATCCCATACGTAATGACGAAGCCGGCCATAATCCACAGTGATTTGCGCGGCCAATACCAAACGACCCGTTGGTCTTTAAAGTGGCGGACAATCTGGACGCACACGCATAGACCAACGAGGCCGGCTGCGATCAACCCCGTGACCTTCGTGCCAACGGCCAATGCCGCGAGCACACCGGTGAGCAAACAATAGGCCGCCCGCCCCCAATGGGATTGCGCGCGGATCGCGGCCAGAATGGCTACTAAAGACGCCAAGGTCGCGCAGAGCAAGATACCGTCCAAGGCAATAATGCGTGTCTGCAGAAGCAGCGCGTTGTCCAGGACCACAAGCAACGCTGCGAACAGGGCCGCAGGCCGCGATGCGCCGAGTTGCAACATCAGGATATAAACAATGAGCGGCAGCAGGGTGCCGGCCAGGGCGGGAACAAATCGCACCGGTACCGGCGAGACGTCGCCATACGGGTCGTTAATCGCGCCAAATTTCACTTCACCTCGATATCCCAGCAATCGCGCCCCACCTGCTATCAGCAGTTTGGCATGCGGTGGGTGAAGATCAAAAAACCTCTCATGATTACAACAGTAAGCATTGACGTAACTTCCAAAATGGATTTCATCAAAAATCACGTTGGCAGGATGGGAGAGCCACGCGAAGTGCAAGACTGCACTCAGCGACAAGACAGCAAGCAGTGGTACGCCCTGTTTCTGAGTCTTACCCATCCGATAAACTTAATGCAAGTGCCGGCTTTTTGTTATCGCGAGGCTATTTTTACTACGCAAACAAACGATTGCTGTCTCAGTTTATATCCACTCGTTCGTGGAACCTCAGTTTCGTTCGTCGTCAAGCAAAATAAACACATGGGATCCGGTGCTATAATGACAAAACGCGAGGTAAACATAAGCGATGTATTGAATAATTTCGATTTATCGCCCGATGCTTGTTTGTGCTTATGGCGAAAAATTTGCGTTGCAACTTGCTGTATAAGCGAAGGATCGATAAACAATACCAGATAACAAAACTGCACCCTGCGACAATATACTTGCGTTTGTCTACTCCCAGATACAACCGTGCCATAGAATGGCTCTCGTATCCTTCAATCATGGCAGCGGCCTTTGTGAATTGCAATTTTGGGTGATCAATCAATGCATGAGAATTTGACCCGTTGGATTACCCAACCAACAATGACGAAAAGCCAAAATTCTTGAACAACCCAATATCCGGTCGAGAGAGGACTGCAACAAAATCCACGAAGGCTTCGAATCGTCAATCTAACATATAGTTTCTACATCGCACCGCTACACAACTCATGACGGAAACCAAAGAACCCTTTGTGATGTATATATTGGAAGGCGTATTCCTTGTCTTGCTAATCATTGTGGTAGGCAGTGTTGCTTATTACCTGATTGCCAATCCGGCACCAAGCAAATTACGACAACCAAAAACGATCGCTAATTTTACTGAGGCGCAGACCCTCGAGGTGGTTCGCAAATCAGGCTCTATGAGCGTCAACATCCAGAATACCGATACCTTCGAAAACGGTGCTTGGTCAAATGACGATCAACTTTTCATCTCCAACGTCTCGGCGAACGATTCGCTGACGTTTTCTCTGCCGATTACTGAAGAGGCGAACTATCAACTTGTCGTCCACTTGAGCAAATCATATGACTATGGCGAATGGGTCATCAAGGTGAACGATGTTCACGCAGCAAAAGTTGACTTATTCAGCATGATTGTTGAACCGGCCGGTCCGGTTGATCTCGGAACACATCGTCTCGCTCCAATAAAGAACACCCTATTGTTTGAGGTTGTCGGTCACAATACCAAGGCAAGACCGCCCTATTACCAACTGGGTATGGATGGAATAGTAATAAAACGCGTGAATGAAACGCCGTAACGCAACTGCTACACTCGTTCTGCTCGTCTGGAGTCTATTTTTCGTTTTTCTTTGGCAGAACATCTTCTTCGTCGATGAGCAAGGCATCCGAACCACATCGATTAAACTCTGGAACGACTGGGTCGTTCACCTGACATATACCCACATCTTCGCGCAATGGCCCGTTGCCGATTGGTTTGCCACCAACCCGCTATATGCCCTCGAGCCGTTCCGTTATCCATTTCTGGTTAACTTAGTCAGCGGTCTGCTTCTCAAGGCAGGTATGTCGCTGAAATCAGCAATGATTCTCCCCTCGATAGTGTCTTCAGTGTTGCTGGTCGTAGGATTGATAATGTTTTATCGAGTTGCCGGGTTTAGTAATGGCTGGGCTGCCGTTGGAATAGGCCTTTTCATGTTCAATGGCGGCATGGGTTTCGTTGCGTGGGCGCTGGGTCTATCAAGCACACCGACTTACGTCCCCGATCTGGGTATCATCATTCAAAATTTCGTGACGTCTGAGTTTATCCCACAAAGATCTATGCTTTTCGGGGCATTCTTTTTTCTCCTCTTAGTCTCTGCCGTTTATTTTGTTTCGCAAAGGCCGATTTCATGGCAAAGCCATGCAATCATGGCTTTGGCAGGAATCGGCGCCGCGGTACTCATGCTTTCGCACATGCATTCCTTACTCACGTTTGTGATGATTTGCGCGGTCTTTGCTGTCATTTATTGGCGCGCTTGGCGGGTTTGGTTAACGCTCCTGATATCGGCCGCAATCGCCTGCGGCTTGGTGTTTGCGCTCTATTACGCGTCAACCAACGTCGAGCGATATTTTGCATTAGACCCATTGGCATTGGTGAAATACAGCAGGACCGGGGTCTTTAACTTTTTCCTGCTCAATTATGGATTGTTCGTACCTTTAGTGATGCTTGCAATCTTTCGCATAGAGATAACAAAACACCCACTTTTCCTTGCCGGAGTAATCTTATTCGTTCTAGGGTACGTGATCAGGTTTCAACCTTGGATTTGGGACAATACCAAGATTTTGACTTGGAGTTACCTGTTACTGACTATCGGGGTCCTACAATATCTCTCGAATCTTTGGAACAAGGGCACATTTTACAGAACGCTCGTAGGTGCGTTGATCATTCTCTTATGTCTGTCCGGAACAATAGAGGTGTCCAATATAATACGGCCAAAGGCAGATACGCATACCATGTTCTCCGCTGAAGACATAAACATCGCGAAGGGGTTTCAGGCGATTTCCACCCACCGCGACCTGGTGCTTACTACTTTGCCACCAAACAACTGGGTTCACGCGTTATCGGCAAGGCCTGTATTTAAAGCATACAGGGGTTGGTTATGGAGCTATGGCCTTAATGTGGGTAAAGGGGAAAAGCTAGCACAGCAGATGCTAAAGGGAGACTATGACCTTATTCGTGATACTGGTATTCGCTTTATCGTGTTTGATCGGCACAACCCTAATAAACATGTTCAAGACGATCTTCTGCAGAAACTTGAGTTGGTGTTGCAAAGCGATCGTTATCGCGTTTACGCAGTGCCGTACTAAAGATGACGTCTGCCCAAACCGGGAATGCAGGAAGCATAATGTCGAGTTCTCCTTATTTGTTGCTCCGCATCCTTCTGGGCTGGTCGGTTGTTTTTTTGGTGTTTCAAATTATTTACAGCGCTTGGGAAGCGGATATAACGCTGGATGAGCCCGCTCACCTAGCATTGAATAAGCGTTTACTCGACGAAGGCATTACTGAACGCCATAGTGTTCACTACTATATGTCCACAACACCGGCGCTCCAGTCGAATATAATCGTTGATCGAAGTATCCGAAGTGCCTTCGATATCCCACAGAAACATGCTCTCTTTCTGGCTCGTCTTTTCAATCTGTTGTGGTTTCTCGGGGTATTGGCAGGAGTCTTTATAATCGCGAGAATGGCGGCGAGCACGGTGTTGCGTTTGAAGCAGACCTGGCGCGAGGAGTACGAGACGTGGCGACGTCGGCGTTTGGACCAGGATCGTTGGGTGTATATCTGGGTAGACGGCATCTACAGCGGCTTACGGGCGGAGCAGCGGCGCTTGTGTGCGTTGGTGGTGGTGGGCGTGAATGAGCGCGGTGCGAAGCATTTTCTGGCGATCGAGGACGGGGTGCGGGAGTCGACGCAGAGTTGGCGGGAGGTGCTGCTGGATTTGAAGTCACGCGGGCTGCATGCACCGGAGCTGGCGGTGGGCGACGGGGCGATGGGATTCTGGGCGGCGTTGGAAGAGATCTACCCGCACACCCGCGATCAGCGATGCTGGCTGCACAAGACCGTCAATGTGCTCAACACGTCGCCCAAGAGCGTGCAGCCCAAGGCCAAGCGTGGCTTACACTAGATCTGGCAGGCGGCAACCCGCGAGGACGCCGAGCGGGCGTTCGATCAGTTCATTGTCACCTACGAGCCGAAGTACCCCAAGGCGGTGCCGTGTTTGATCAAGGACCGAGACACGCTGATGACGTTCTACGATTTTCCGGCGACCCACTGGCAGCATTTGCGCACCACCAATCCGATCGCATCGACATTCGCCACGATTCGTCATCGTACTGCTCGAACCAAAGGCGGTGTGACGCGTGACAGCCTGCTGCAGACGATGTTCAAGCTCAGTCAGTGTGCCGAGAGCAACTGGCGAAAGCTACGTGGACTTGCTTACTTGGCGAAAATCATCGAGGGCGTGAAATTCGTCAACGGAGAAGAAGTTGAACAACCCGACCAGGTCGCCGCTTGATTTCTGGTCATACACTAAATTTGACGCTGACTCCAAAAATCTGCCATCACTGACTAAAAGTCAAACTCACTCGTGCAATATTCGGGCTAAAGCGACTACAAGTTGTATATTATCATATTATTATTTATATAATATTTTTATAGTTTTCATGTCTGCAAACAAGTGGTATTCCTAATCTTAATGTACGGAATTGTGTAGATGAAGAAAAACAAATTGGCTGAATCGGAGAAAAAAAAGCCAGGTATTCTTAAATTATGCTTGTTCAGCTTAATAACAACGCTCTTATTCTTTACTCTGATAGAGGGCCTTTTGAGGATATTACCCAGTGCCTACTTTGCGATGACGCGGAGTGTTTCTAACGTTGAATCATCCGGGCAAAAAACCATTCTTACGATCGGCGATTCTTTTACATTCCGGCTTTATCTTGAGCCCAGTGAAAGTTATCCGGGACAATTACAAGAAATATTGATCAAAAACAGTTATGAGAATGTCCGTGTTGCGAATGCAGGCTATCCCTCAATAACACCCAATATGATGAAAAAGGAACTTCCGAAACAAATTAAAAAATTCGAACCCGATTTGATCATTTTGCTATCGGGGTACAACATTCATGATGGCGATATTCTGG
>CALZGZ010000112.1 GCA_945787105.1 uncultured Gammaproteobacteria bacterium | reverse complement strand
GTGGATGTGGAACAGGACAGCTGTCGCATTATCTACAACTCAATAATAATCATGTACTTGGTATCGACATGTCCCTGAATAGTCTTGAGTTGGCTATCGAGCATAAGAAACGTAATCAGCTGGTGCGGAGTAGCTTTGCGCAGATGAACATATTTGATTTGGCGATCAAAGATGACGCGTTTGATGTCGTTATATCCCACGGAGTGTTGCATCACACGTTTGACGCAAAGGGAGCATTTCATCATATCGTGAGAAAGCTTAGACCTGGAGGAATTGTGGTTGTGGGGCTCTACAACCGTTATGCCCGTATCCCAACTTGGGTGCGGGGAAAGCTAATTAAATTCCTTGGGCCAAGGATTGATTACGTCGTCCGTAATCGCATTCAGGATGTTCGCAAGGCGGATGTGTGGATAAAAGACCAATATTTCAATCCGCATGAGACATGGCACACCATTGACGAAGTGTTGTCCTGGTTCGACGAAAACAACATCCAGTATTTGAATTGCTATCCTCCCATACTGGAAACTGATGGAGAGGATAGTGAAGATCTATTTGCAAGAACGGATCAGGGTGACAAATACAAACGACTAACCACTCAATTTTCGTGGCTAGCCAATATATCTCGCGAAGGGGCGTTGTTCGATTTGATTGGTAGAAAAGCAGCCTAGAACCGGCTTTCCGATCGGCGTTTCTGTAGGTAATAGTATTAATTAATTGCAATCGAGGCGTAGCTGGCGTCGTAGTATCGAGAATCTTGTGCGAGAGACATTAGAGACGTCTGTCATTCAGTCTTTACATTGGTCTCTAAAGTTTAATAACCGCTCTTTAGTTAGCGATAGTGCAAACTGTGGTTTCCCAGTAGATGCGGCATAGGGGGCAGTTACTGAATGGACCCACCGGCTGCCAAGGGTACACGGGCGTCAAGCCGATGCGTGTCAGCAGTGCGATGCGATTGTACTTCAATTTGCGCGCCGGCGTGTCGAGGATCGAACCACCAGCGTGTGGTGCGGGCGGACCCCACTACTTCGCATCCAATACGATCCTTGTCCTCGAGCAGGCGGATACGATGCTTGGGGGTGTCGCGGGCCAGAGTCGGTAGCAGCACTACCAGGAATCGGTCATCCAACGACTGTTGCGCGGGAATGACCTCGATCCGCCAGGCACCCGGCTCCCGGCGCTGCATTTTTGTGCGGGCTTGCAGATCGTTAAGTCGGCCGTCTTCGTCGTAGTTCTGCCCATCGACAAAGAACTCAAAACCTGGACCACCGACAAAATTAATCTGGTGCTGTTTCGGTAGCAGGACATGCGCCGCTAACCGCCCTCCGGCTGTTCCTAGATGATCTTGGGGCGCGACTTCGACCTCAAAGCCCTCGTCTGTGCGCATTGGCCGCTCCCTCGTGTGCAGCAGCCAACGCTTGGTGAACCGTGGTTGCGTGGTGCTGACCTGATCGTAAATGACGATGACATCATCGGCCCGGTCGTAGGCCAAAGTTCGCCAGAACCGCTCGACGCGGCGTGTTCGGTGGGAAAACGTTCCTCTGCCAGACAGGCGGTTTGTATAGGCGCGAGTGACGTCGCCGACCGCCACCACCAGATCGTGGGCTGCGACCACCTTACGCATACTTCCGGTGTGATAAATCTGTCGTTTCGCTTGCCACTCATCGATATCCAACGGCGCCGGTTGCAAACCCCAGCCGGATCCCACCCGTCGTTGGCCCCCATCGTTCGCAATATGGCGCGGATCTTTTTTGGTTGGGAGTAGCACGGCATCATCCGGATCCGTCACAGTAATAGAATTGTGCGCGACCGTCTGATAGGTGTAATTCATATGATGGTCGGATCCGTACTTCGGACCGTATAGGCCGCTGTCGATCGCCAACGCACCTCCTTTGTATATCGTGAAGTTGCCTTGGTCCAGGTGGCTGTGGGACCAGTAGTTATCGCCCACTTTGAAGCTTAGATACGTGGCGTTGTCCGACCAATCGCTGCGAGCAACCAGCAGGCCAATGCCGTCGAAATAACGATGCAGCGGCAACGCGTGCAATGCGCTGGGGTTGTAAACGTCGAGCGTCGTCAGTGGGCCCCAAGGCCACGAGGACGGTTGCACGCGGGGTTTACCCTTAAGTGAAAATGCTGCCGGGTTGCGATATTCAAGAGCCAGTGCTAGGCGGTCCGGAATCACTCTTGCGAAGTGGGCGGCATCGCCCCAGCGGAAATGCGTGCCGTCCGGACGGGTGCGATAGATAAGAAAATCTAAGAACCCGCGAATGCCGGGTTCGGTCTTGAAGTAGTCCTCGCCTGTCGCATGACGCCACATCGCGGGCAGCTGATAGATCGCCTGGCCGATCCCGATGCCCACGTATTCCCCGCCTTCGTGCCAGCCGCCATTTTTTCCCATAATCTGCCGCCACACGGGTAGCACGCGATTTTTCCAATAATCGGCGGTGAAACGCATCACCAGATCGGCCTCGTGCCCATGACCGTAGACGGCCAACGCACAGGCCATGAGATTTTGCAACGGGCGGTTATACAGGAACACGTTGTAGGGTGATAGGCGCTGGCCACGAATGACCTCGATGTTATAGCGGCAACTCGAAACGGCTTTTTCGAGCAGGATCCGGCGTTGATCCGCGTCCCAATCATGGTATAGCCAGTCGAAGCCGAGCGCGATAAGCTCGGTCTTATTGCCGCGATAACCGGGATCGGTACTGAGAAGCTGGGCCAACAGCGTTGGCAAATCCTGAGACCCGGGTTCGACGCGGGCGGTCAGGATGCTCGAGTAAAGCGCACCCGTGCCACCTTTGGCACGCGCCTTGTGAGACCGGAGAAAACCGGGGTTCCGAGTTTGCAGCAGGCGGACGTCTTCGGGGCTCGGGTGCGGGAGGCGAGGGTGAGGGTAACGAAAGTCGGCCAGTGCGATTGGGGGCAGATCCTCTGGTCGTGGAAACGTTGGCATTGCCGATTCATAGGCAGGATGCTCGCTCACCGAGAACCAGTGCATATATGTGTAGGTCCCGGCCGCGACTAAGACAAACACCCCAATGGTGATTAGGAGTCTACTCAATGTGTTAGTCTTCATTTCGGTCCGCTAGGAATGCGATTTCCCCTCTATACGCGTGACAACCGACAGTACTTAGTGACTCGAGAGACATCGACACCAGAGACGCGGCGTGTCTGCAACTAATTCCAACACGTTCGAGAACCAAACAGGACTTTAAAAAATATTAAATGAGCAAAAAGGTGTCGTGCACAACATGGTATGAACGCGTTAGTGTTGAATCGGATCCGCATAGTTCAATCTATTCTCGTGCTAGTCCCTCGCAGTACGCGTCGTTATTGATTTAGTTGCGCTGATGTCCGCGCCATCAGATAACACGCTGGTCGCGGCTCGTTATCCCCGCAGTGGTATTCCTCTAGGCCAGGCGTCGTCTCTGGGTTGGGTTGCTTTTGCATATCTGATCTTTGTCGTTTACGGCAGTCTGATCCCCTTCGATTTTAGACCCATCACCGTTGACGCGGGATGGGATCGTTTCGTCACGATCCGTTATCTCAACCTCGGCGTCGTATCGAGAGCGGATTGGATCGCCAACATCCTACTATACATACCCCTTGCTTTCCTCGGGGTCGCGTGGGCGCATCGGAAGTTACCTGCGCACCGGGTGTCCGCACTGCGCGTGGCGGCCATCCTGATCGGCTGTGTGCTGGTTGCGTTCGGCGTCGAGTTTGTGCAGGTCTTTATCAAACCGCGCACGGTCTCCATCAACGATCTGGTT
>CALZGZ010000111.1 GCA_945787105.1 uncultured Gammaproteobacteria bacterium | reverse complement strand
GACAATCGAAAATGCCACGGAACACAAACAAACTCGTTACCTTATGCGCCGCTGCCGTGCTCGGTTTGCCGTCGTTGGCGTACGCGCAGGATAACTGTGCGGTGATCACCCACGCCCCCCAGCCCGTCGAGCAGACGCAAACGGGCAATACGGAGCAAATCCCGGTTGACGCACCGGTCAAGATCCAGGCGGACGAGATCGAGTTTCCACGCCGCAATGTGGTTCATCTGCGTGGATATACTCAATTAATCCGCGGTGGTCACCGTGTGTATGCGGATGAGTTGATCTTCGACAAAGAAAAACAAGAGATCGAAGCCCGTGGTTTGGTGACCCTCACAACGCCAAGGGGCGACGTGGTCAAGACGTCGGTGCTGCGTTATGACGTCAACCGTAATCTGATGGAGTCCGGGCCAGCGGACATAGTTTTAGCGAGCCGCGAAGCGACGGTCGTGGGCGCAACCGGTAGTTCGGTCACCGCGTATGGCACCGCCGACCAAGTGATGTTCGAGGGATCCGACGTGATGCATTTAAAGGAAGTGAAGTTGACGACCTGCTTGGACGGAAAAGACGATCTCGTATTCGCCGCCGATGATCTGAAAGTTGATCTCGAAAAAGGCTTGCGCGTTGCCAAACGCGCGAAGGTGCGGTTGCTCACCCCCCACCGGCATCCGCAGATCACTGATCTGATCAACTAGCCCCGTGACTATTCATGGTACCCAGCCATGAGGTCTGTAGTTTCGCTTCGATGAAATGGCAATATATAAGCCGCCAGGTTATTTACGCAGAATAGTCGCGGGGTGCAGGCTAGATTAAACTCACCGCAGTTGTTTCGGCAGCAGCACGAATATACGCCCGGGCTGCTTCATGAGACCCGCCATGCGCTCGGCAGCGGCGCCGCGGCCCCAAAACAGATCGGCGCGCACCGCGCCCTTGATGGCACCACCGGTGTCTTGGGCCATTACCAGACGCCGGTAGGGCTCTGAGTCAGTACCCGGCCGGGTAGTGTCGAGCCAAACCGGTACGCCGAGAGGAATCACGTTGCGATCCACCGCCAGACTGCGCTGTGCGGTAAGCGGCACGTTCAAAGAACCCACGGGACCCTCTTGTTGCCCCGGGCGCAAGGTGAAGAACACGTAGCTGGGATTACGATGAAATAGTGCCTCGGCGCGCTGCGCGTTGTCACGTAACCAATCGCGTATGGTAAACATATTGACATCCTCGCTCGCCAGCTCCCCCATCGCGATCAATTCGCGGCCGATGGAGCGGTACGGATGTCCGTTTTGATCCGCGTACCCCACGGCGACGATACGGCCGTTGGGAAGCTCCACCCGGCCCGATCCCTGGATGTGCAGAAAAAACAATGCCACCGGATCATCGACCCACAGTAATTCTTGTCCCGCGAGCAGCCTCTGCTGGGTGTCGAGCTGCTGCCGGTCGGGATAGGGAACCACTCGATTCCCGATCAGCTTGCCGCGCACGCGTTTGTCTTTGAGTTCCGGATATAGTTGCGACAGGTCCACGATCACCAGATCCTTGGGACGCGCATAGATCGGATAGCGAAATTGTGCCGACGGTGTGAGGCGGCCCCGCAGCAGGGGTTCGTAGTAACCGGTGATCAGTCCGCGGGTACGCCAACCGGCGCCGCGTACCTTGTGCGGTGTGAACCATGTTTCGAAAAATGCGCGCGCCTGGGCGTCGTTGGGAGCGGATAGCCCGTGTGCCGCGCCGCACACCTGCGCCCAGGATCGGTCTTGGTGCGCCAACCTCTCGCAACTGCGTAGCAGCGCCGGCCAGCTTTCGGCATGGCGGTCTTGATTCCATGCGGGTAAGTCACGCCACGCCACTGCACCGGTGATACCGGGAGGCGGCGCCAACCAAGCGCAGCCGTTCAATGCTATAGCTGCAACGATGAGGGTCCACAGGTTGGTCATCGGTAACCGTAACGGCATAGTGGGCACGTTCAGAATGTGGCGGTTTGCGCAACGCCGAATTGTATACGAAGATTGGCCTCACGAGTGGGTAAGGAGAGACGATGAAGACACGATTTGCGGGCACCGACACTTACATTGCCACTGAAGATTTGATGATGGCAGTCAACGCTGCGGTTAACCTGGCCAGGCCGTTGCTGGTCAAAGGTGAGCCGGGTACCGGCAAGACACAGCTTGCCGAAGAAATTGCCAAGGCCCTGGATCGGCCGCTGATCTACTGGCACATCAAATCCACCAGCAAGGCGCAGCAGGGGCTGTACGAATACGACGCCGTCGCCAGGTTACGTGATTCCCAACTGGGTGATGCAAGGGTGCATGACATCGCCAACTACATTGTCAAAGGAAAACTGTGGGACGCGTTTGATAGCGAACTGCAGCCGGTGCTTTTGATCGACGAGATCGACAAAGCGGATATCGAATTTCCCAACGATTTGCTGTTGGAGCTCGATCGTATGGAGTTTTTTGTGTATGAAACCCAACAGCGTGTTCTCGCCAAGCATCGGCCGATCATCGTCATTACCAGCAATAACGAAAAAGAACTTCCCGACGCCTTCCTGCGACGATGTTTCTTTCACTATATCCGATTTCCAGACAAAGCGACCATGGAGAGAATTGTTGACGTGCACTTTCCGGGGTTGAAGAAGCGTTTGTTACGTGATGCCTTAGAGGTGTTTTTTGATCTGCGTGAGGTACCCGGTCTCAAGAAGAAGCCTTCGACCTCGGAACTGCTGGACTGGATTAAGTTGCTCATGGCGGAGGATATTCCTCGTGAGGCATTGCGTAGCGACGCACCACGTACGGCAATCCCACCCTTGCACGGAGCCTTGCTCAAGAACGAGCAGGACGTGCATCTTTTTGAACGCTTGATATTTATGAACCGGCGCGATGCTCGTTGAATTCTGTCAAAAATTGCGCAACGCGCGTATTCCGGTATCGGTCACCGAATACTTGGCGATGCTCGAGGGCCTGCAACATCATATAGCAGGATGTTCGGCTGAAGAGTTTTACTATCTATGTCGCGTAACTCTGGTCAAAGACGAGAAATACTTCGATCGTTTCGATAAGGTGTTCAGTGCTCATTTCGAAGGCCTCGACGAGTGGTTTGAACAGTTATTTGGTGATATCCCCGAGGAATGGCTGGCCAAACAAGCGGAATTATTGTTGAGCGATGAGGAGCAAAGAAAGATCAAGACATTGGGCGGCTGGGAGGCCTTGATGAAAACCCTGCGCGACCGATTACAACAGCAGGCGGATCGTCATCAGGGCGGCAGCAAGTGGATCGGCACGGCAGGAACCTCGCCCTATGGTGCGTACGGATTCAATCCGGAGGGTGTGCGCATTGGGCAGGACCGGTCTCGTAATCGCCGGGCGGTGAAGGTGTGGGACCGTCGCGAGTACCGAAACCTGGACGATAACGTCAGTTTGGGCACCCGAAATCTAAAACTTGCCTTGCGTCCACTGCGGCGATTTGCCAGACAGGGGGCTCTAGAGGAACTGGACCTGGACGATACGATACGCGCTACGGCGCGCAACGCCGGGCTGCTCGACATCAAAATGGTCCCAGAACGCCACAACGCGGTGAAAGTGTTGCTGTTTCTGGATGTCGGTGGCTCCATGGATATTCACGTGCGCACGTGCGCAGAATTATTCTCCGCCGCGCGCTCCGAGTTCAAGCATCTGGAGTATTTCTACTTTCACAATTTTTTGTATGACTTTGTGTGGAAGGATAACCGGCGCAGAAGTATCGAGCAGATAACCTTGATGGAGATCAACAACAACAACGGGCGGGATAACAAATTAATTTTAGTCGGTGATGCGTCCATTATCCCTTATGAAATCACCATCAGGTAATGTAACATCAATATCATTTATGAAGTTGAACCCTACCTCTTGATCTTTGTAAGTATTAGTAGCAAACCCAGCAGTGAAAATTTCGTAATCTTTATCGTCAACAGTTAAAGCCGAAAATACCCTCATATAATAAGATGACTCTACATCATTCACAACCCTTTTAAAAGAT
>CALZGZ010000110.1 GCA_945787105.1 uncultured Gammaproteobacteria bacterium | reverse complement strand
CCGTATCCTGTCTCGTGCGGTGCAACAAGTAACGTGCTCCAACTCGCAAAATCGATGGGCGGATAATAGACTCATAGCGGGCAGCGGCTAGCGCGCCTACAAACTGGGAGTTACACTAGAACTGAAGCAGATTCGGAGAGTCGCTCTACCGGGAGCGTGGATAAATCATGACTATTACAGGTCGCATCGAGATCAATCCTAAAGTGATGCTGGGCAAGCCCGTGATCCGGGGTACCCGTATCACCGTCGAGCTGATCTTGCGCAAGATGAGTGAGGGCGCCTCTGAGCATGATCTGTTAGATGCCTACCCAGGATTGACAGAGGCCGACATCAAAGCAGCAGTTGCCTACGCTGCCGATACGCTAGCCCATGAGGAAACGATTCTATTAGAGGGTACCGAAAGTGCCGCTAAGGGATAATGGATGCGGTTTCTCGCGGATGAGAACTGCGATTTCGCGGTAGTTGAAGCGCTACGATCAGCGGGCTTTGATGTTACTTCAGTCCGCGACGTGATGCCCGGCGCCGAGGACGTTGAGGTCATCGACATGGCTGTACGAGAGTGACGGGTCTTACTGACAGAAGACAAGGATTTCGGACAGCTGGTGTTTGCCAGTTCCGCGCAGTCACCAGGTGTGGTCTTGATTCGATATCCAGCGAATGCGCGAAAGGCGATGGCCCGGTCCATAGTTGATTTGGCGAAGAATGAAGAACAAAAGCTCGAGGGGCGGTTTGCGGTGGTGCAACCGGGTCGGGTACGTGTCTCGGTAAAACTGTAGAAGGGCAGATGTCTGTGCGGGACTTTTGCGGGAGTGGGTCCTGCATCGTTATGCATAATCGGGCAACTTGAGCAACGGGCGTCCCGTAATAAGTTAATTAAAACAGAACGTTACGACTTTCTTGTCGTCCTCATAATGCCGGTGTCGGTGGTTCGAGGCCGCTCTCGCACGTCGTGGGCTGCGCGGCACTTGTGCATCCTGCACATCGTCCTGGTTACCCATAGCCACCAAGTTTTACAATAGCTTAGCTGACATCTTACCTCACGCTCAGTCGTCCACTGTGATGCAAATGTGACGTGAGTCCTCCTGCCACCGCCACTGCAGCGGAAATCAAATGGATAGCGATCAAGTGCATCTTAACGCCGCGCGGGCCCTTGTCATCGCGCGGGCGATCAACTCCTGCGAAGCGAATCGTCGAAGCCGATATCGTCGGGTACTTGGACAACGAGGTGTAACTCCGCACTCACTTTCACCCCAATCGGCATGCAATTTTAACCACTACTAAATGCCGGCTTACTCGTCAGGGTTGACGGGTGATGCAAACTGTCTCGGGGTCACCGTTCGCGACTGATTCGTTCGGCCTGGGTTCGACGGCTACGCGACCGCCGCATTGTCCCAGGTTAAACAAATGAGAAGCGGTCAGTCGTTATTCATCCCCGGTGGACAATGTAATTTTGTTCCCCGTACCGGCGTCAAACACCTGTACGTCCCGCGGCTCGAGTCCCAATCGCAACGTGTCCCCCTCCTTCACAGCGGGCCCCGGACCCAAGCGGGCCACCAGCGTGTGGCGCGACGCATGACCGGTCTGGATCTCCAGGTCTTCGGGCAGGGTCAATGTCTCGAATCCCTCGAGCTTGATATCGAAATAAACAAACAGGTCGGCGCCCAACCATTCCACAACTTCGGCCCGGGCCTCGAGGTGCAGCCCTGTGTGGGCCTGGGCATCAATCGCCTGTAGATGTTCGGGGCGGAACCCTGCGATTAAAGGATGCTCCATGGCCTGCACAGCGTTGGCGCTGTCGGTAGGCATCTCCAGCGCGCCAAAGGGCAGCTCGAGCTGCCCACCCGACCAACGGGCGGGGACAAAGTTCATGGCGGGCGAGCCGATGAAGCCGGCAACGAAAAGGTTGTGGGGCTGCTCGTAGAGCTCACGTGGCGTACCGATCTGTAACACCTCGCCCTTGCGCAGCACCGCAATGCGGTCGCCCAGGGTCATAGCCTCGGTCTGGTCATGGGTGACATAGATGGTGGTGGTCCCCAGCCGGTTCTGCAGCCGCGCGATCTCGGTGCGCATCTGTACCCGCAGTTTGGCGTCGAGGTTCGACAGCGGTTCATCCAGCAGGAACGCCTTGGGTTCACGCACGATGGCCCGTCCCATAGCCACGCGCTGGCGTTGACCGCCGGACAGCGCGCGCGGTTTGCGATCCAGATATTCTTCAAGCTCGAGAATCTCCGCGGCCTTGCCCACGCGACGGTCAACCTCTTCCCTGGACAATTTGGCCAGCTTGAGCGGAAAGGCGATGTTCTCGCGCACGCTCATGTGGGGATAAATGGCATAGCTCTGGAACACCATGGCCATGTTGCGATCCTTGGGATCGAGATCGTTGACCCGCCGGCCGTCCACCCGGATCTCGCCCTCGCTGACCTCCTCCAGCCCCACGATCATATTCAGCAGCGTGGACTTGCCGCAGCCGGAGGGCCCCACCAGGATGAAGAACTCGCCGTCATCGATGGTGAAGCTCGCGTTACTCACGGCCGTGGTCCCGCCGAAGCGTTTGGTCACGTTTCTGAGTTCGATCTCGCTCATCCCTTCACTGCCCCCGAGGTCAGTCCGGCCACGATACGCCGCTGGAAGATGAGCACCACAATGATGATCGGCACGGTCACGACCACCGAGGCGGCGGCGATCGAGCTGGTGGGTTGCTCGAAGCGCGAACCACCGGTGAAGAAGGCAATGGCCGCGGGGACGGTGCGCGCATTATTGGTCGACGTGAGTGAGATGGCGAACAAGAAATCATTCCACGTAAATATGAACACCAGGATGGCCGCGGTAAACACACCGGGGGCCGCCAACGGCGCGATCACGTAGACAAATGCTTTGAACGGCGTGGCGCCGTCCACCCGGGCGGCTTTGTCCAGGTCCCAGGGGATGTCACGAAAAAAGGCCGACAGGGTCCAGACCGCCAGCGGCAGGGTGAAGGTCATGTAGGGCAGAATCAGTCCTGCCCACGTATCGTACAGTCCCAGGATGCGCCACATATCGAACAGCGGGCCGACAATGGACACCGGCGGGAACATGGCAACGCACAGCGCGGCGGCCAGGATCAGGCGCCGACCGGAGAACTCCAAGCGCACAATGGCATAGGCCGCGAACATGCCTGCCAGCACTGCTGCGAGGGTTGAGATGCCGGCAATGCCGACGGAGTTCCACAAGGCGGCGGAGAACTGCGGGTCGCTGAACACCACCTGATAGTGTTCCAGAGTGACGTTCTGAGGAAAAAAGCGGTTATCGCCGAGATCGCCGCTACGCTTGAGCGACAGCGATACGATCCAGGCCACGGGGATCAGGGCGTAGATCACCACCAGCGCGCTGCCCACACCCCAGAACAGTCGCTCCATCGTGCCATTGCCCGGCCTGCCGGTCATCAGTGCTCCCTCCGCCGGGACCAATCACTCCCGAAGCCCTTGATGTAGAGGACGCCGATGGTCAGCACGCAAACGAAAATCAGCACCGACACCGCCGAACCGAGGCCGAGATTGAGCCGCGTGACGAGCGCGTTGTAGCCGACGATGGAGACGGATTCGGTCCCCTGAGCGCCACGGGTCTGGACAAACACCGTATCGAAGATGCGGAAGGCGTCCAGGGTGCGAAACAGCAGCGCGACCATGATTACCGGACGCATGAGCGGCAGGGTTACCTTGAAGAAGCGCTGCGCCGCATTGGCGCCGTCCACGCGCGCAGCACGCAGGAGGTCCTCGGGCACCACGCTGAGACCGGCCAACAGAAGCAGCGCCATAAACGGCGTCGTCTTCCAGATTTCGGTCTGGATGATGACGAAGAACGCCGTCCAGCGTTGCGTGAGCCAGGCGCTCTCCAGCCCCAGCAGGGCGTTGACGAAACCCGTGGTTGGATCGAAGGCGAAACGCCAGCTCATGGCGGCCACCACGGTGATGATACCGTAGGGAACCAGTAACGAGGCGCGCACCAACTGTCGCCCTATTATGGCGCGGTGCATGACCAGGGCGAAGACCAGACCCAAGAGAAACTCGAATACGACCGATCCCACGGTGATGAACAGGGTATTGAATAATGACTGCCACCAGGCCTCGGCACTCAATACGCTGACGTAATTCTCCACGCCAACGAACCGACGTTGGTTGGGGAAGCGCAGATCATAGCGGAACAGGGACAACCACACGGCGTAGAGCATAGGATAAGCAGTGACCACCAGCATGGCGATGACCGCCGGCGCGCACAACAGCCATGCGAGGCGTTGTTCCGCCGCCCGTCGAGTCACAATAAGCCCTCCGAGCGCAGCGCCCGTCCGACTGCATCGCGCAGACGCGCCACATCCCGTTGCGGATCGATGTCGCGTAAGGGATGCAGGGTGTGACTGATCGCTAAAGAGACATCGGCATAGAGCGGCGTCTTTGGCCGCTGCACCGCATCGCGCAGGGTCTCGCGCAGCACATCAGCGAAGGGGAAGGTCGCGCGCACCTGGGCATCGTCATACAGCGCCGTGATGGTGGGCGGCAGGCCGCCCAGCGCAGCCGCCAGGCGCTGGTTGGAATCGGAGACCAGGCACGCGGCGGCCTCGAAAGCCATCTCGGGATGACGGCTGTGGGCGCCGATACCCAGATTGATGCCGCCGAGGGTCACCCGGCTCGGCTTTCCCGCGATCACTGCCGGCCAGCGCGCCCAGTCCATGTGCCTGGCCACCTGCGGGGCATTGGCCCGGGCACTGGGCCAGACGAACGTGTAGTTGACCATGAAACTGGAGTTTCCCCGTTCGAAGGCGAGGCGGGCGTGATCTTCCCTAGCCGTGGCTAGCGTCGGATCGGCAGCCGTCGAGTTGGCAAGACGTTGCATGACCTCGAGCGCGCGACGGGTGGGCGCTTCTTGCAGCGATACCGTCTGACCGTCGGCCGCGAGCACCGAACCACCCGCCGACGCCAGCAAGGAGACGAAAAACACGGTGAGACCCTCGTAGCGCTCACCCTGTGTTTGGATGGTGCCGTGGGCGCCTAGCGCCTCGGCGTGGCGGATCATTTCATTCCAGGTAGGGGGCGGTGTGTCCACGCGGTCACCGCGGTACCACAGCAGTTGGGTGTTGGTGGTAAATGGCGCCGCCCACAACTGCTTTTCATAGCTGGCGCTCTCGATGGCGCTGTCCAGCCTGTCGGCGCGCGCTTTGCGCGCCGCTTCCCCTCGCCAGGGCAACACCCAACCCGCTGCGGCAAACTCGGCCGTCCAGATCACATCCATACCGATGATATCGATATCCGGGTCCTCCGCCGCCAAGCGGCGCACCAGCTGCTCACGCTGCTGGTCGGCATCGGTGGGCAGCGGCACCAACTCGATGGCATACCGCCCACGGGAGCGCTCGGCACAGCTCTGCGCCGCCTGCTGGAAAGCCCCCGACGGCTCATCGAAGACGTACCAGCGCAGTCGAGGTGTCTTGGGATAGGGTTCAGCGCAGCCGAGCAAAACGCTCAGCATGCCGCCCAAAAGGGTTATCGCTGTGACTAGCCGCGTGTTCGACATTTCACTCTTATACTGTCGCCAACCGCTCGCTGCCCAATAAGGTCACGAATATTGATAAAACCGCAACGGGCGGTCAATGGTGAGACCCAGTTTCTCCCCAGCGTACCTTAGTGATAAGGACAAGGCGTTGTTGATTGCCACAGTACGGGGTGCCATCCGCCGGACCCTTAAAAAAGCGGAGGCATTCCCCTGCTGTATTGAAGAGCGAGTACTGGAACGCTTTCCCGCCTGCGGCGACCTGCACCGCCGATTTACCCGAATTCGTCTCGATGGCTGCGAATAAATGAGTGTGACGAATATGTGACGCAAAGCTGTCCAGGTGTGTCCATTCGTGGCCTTTCCAGTCACAAACGCGTGGGATCGGCGTGCATAACTGGTTGAAAAACAAAAAGCTATCGGGACTTGGATGCCCTCATAATGCCGGTGTCGGTGGTTCGAGGCCGCTCTCGCACGTCGTGTGCTGCGCGGCACTTGTGCATCCTGCACGTCGTCCTGGTTACCCATAGCCACCAAGTAATTCAATAGCTTAGCTCACTTCTTCCTTAGGTCCGAAACATCCACTGTGACGTAGTGTGACGCAGATCCGTCCAAAACCGCCACCGCGGCGCGTACATTATCCGGCGCCAGGTGTGCGTACTTCTCCGTCATGGTCACCGTCGTGTGCCCGAGCACGTTGCGCACTTCCGGCAACGGCACGTCTCCGCTAACTAACCAAGCGGCGCATGTATGACGGGATTGTAAATTTAACGAAATTGCTTGGAAAAATTTCCGTCAAAACGATACTCGGCGTTCTATACTTGTCCGTACGTCGCATCAATCGGGCCTCTTTGAGGTATATAGATAGCCGCATTCTATATTTCTCAAGGTATAGATTGACTCAGTTGACAATACCAACAAGAACAAAGATGAAACAACCCCAAGTCAGAGCGAGTTTCATGCGGGTATGCGCTGTCGGTTTATGCGCGTTACTTTTTGGGCTGATATTCTTGCAGCCAGTATCCGCGGCACTCAAAGCCGATAAAGTACCGGAACCGTTGCGACCTTGGGTCGAGTGGGTCCTACACGGCGAGGAACAGCTACATTGCCCATTTCTTTTTAGTTCCCACGACGATCGTCGTTGTGCATGGCCGACCGAATTACAACTCGATCTGGATGGGCAACATGGTCGGTTCATACAGACCTGGCAGGTGTACGCGGAGAGTTGGATCCGGTTGCCGGGTGATTCCCACCAGTGGCCGCAGAATGTCACCGTCAACGGTCAGCCGGTTAGCTTTGTGCAACGCGAAGGCGGCCCCATGGTGCGGCTGTCACCTGGGCAAATTCGTTTGGAAGGCGAGTTCATGTGGGACCGATTACCGGAGACGCTCAACATTCCGGCTGACACTGGCCTCATTGCCCTTGAGATCAACGGACAGCGGATCACCTTCCCCGATCGAGAACCGGATGGGCGGCTTTGGTTAAGAGAACGAGATACCGGCAAAGACAAGGGGGAGGGCGATCGTGTTGAGTTACGGGTATTTCGACGTGTCGTCGATGAGATACCCCTCCAAGTCATCACCCAGATAGCTCTTTCCGTATCCGGTGCACAGCGGGAGCTGGAATTGGACGGCGCATTGCTAGAAGGATTCGTTCCGTTGTCACTGCAGACGGCGTTGCCGGCGCGGATCGAGGCCGGCGGCAAATTGCGGCTGCAAGTACGTCCGGGTCGTTGGACATTGACTCTGGTCGCCCGGCACCCGGAGCCAATCACTGCACTCCCCGCGTTTCGCGGCCAGGCTCCGTGGCCGACCACCGAGGTGTGGGTGTTCGATGCGCGTAATCAACTCCGGCTGGTTGAAGTCGAGGGGGTGCCGACCATTGATCCGCGTCAGGCTAATCTTCCGAAAGGTTGGCACAAGCTGCCTGCCTACCGGGTGCAGGCCGAGCAAACGATGCAGTTGAACGTGGTCCGGCGCGGCGACCCCGACCCCGAGCCGGATAAATTACAGCTTCAGCGAACCTGGTGGCTTGATTTCGACGGTGAGGGTTACACGCTCCAGGATCACATCAGCGGCAGCATGACGCGTGGTTGGCGGATGATGACCCAACCGCCCATCAAACTAGGACGCGTGGCGCTGGATGGTGTACCGCAGTTCATCACCCGGTTACCGGGATCGGACGACGAGGGTGTCGAGGTGCGGCGTGGGTCGCTGAACCTGGACGCCGATAGCCGTATCGATAGCAACGCCAGACGCTTGCCGGTCGTCGGTTGGGATCAGGATGTCCACAAAGTCGGTGCCAATCTCCGACTGCCACCAGGTTGGCGACTAGTGGCAGCCCCCGGTGTCGATCACGCGCCGGGCACCTGGGTCGGACGCTGGACATTGCTCGACCTGTTCGTGGTCCTCATCGCTTCCCTGGCGGTTTGGCGCATGTGGAACTGGCGTTGGGGTTTGTTGACGCTAGTGACCTTATCTTTGTTGTGGCACGAACCGCTGGCCCCGCGCTACATCTGGCTCAATCTACTCGCCGCCATCGCGCTGTACCGAGCCCTACCGGAGGGCACAGCCAAACGCGTCGCGTACTGGTACCGCAATCTGAGTCTGGTTTCGTTGGCGGTGATCGCTGTGCCGTTCATGGTGGACCAAGTGCGCACCGGAATATATCCGCAACTGGTGCGGCCCGGCGGTATGGGGATAAGCGTCGAGTCACCGCGTGTTAGCGCAAAGCGGGCACCCGCCGAGGCCAAGCGCGGTGCGCTCGGTGAACCCGCAGCAGTAATTTCCCAACAACTGAAAGACACGGTCGAGATAATGCTCCCTGCAAAGCGCGACAGACGGGCAGTATCGCTTACCGAGTTCGATCCCAACGCCACCATCCAGACCGGACCCGGGCTACCGCAATGGCAGTGGCGGACCGTGCCCCTCAACTGGAGTGGACCCGTGCCGAAGGATCAGACCTTTCGGTTGGTACTGATCTCGCCCACCGGCAACTTCGTGCTCAACCTACTGCGTGTGTTGCTGTTGACGGGCTTGGGATTGTTGCTGTTCGGTCTTAGTTATGTGCGCGGCCGCGGTATTCGATTGAGCGCGAACGGCGCATTACTCGCGGCGGCCGTATCTCTGCTCCTGAGTGGTGCGCCGAATGTGACGCGCGCCGAATTTCCTGAGGCGGATATGCTTAAGGAATTGAAACAACGTCTGATGGAGCCGCCGGAGTGTTTGGCCGAGTGCGCACAGAGCCCGCGAATGCGCCTTCAGGTTATGCCGGACTCGCTCACCGCACGCATCGCGTTCCACACTTTGGAAGAGGTTTTCGTGCCGTTACCCGGGACCAGCAAACACTGGTCACCGAGCGCGGTCATGGTGGACGGCGGGCCTGCACAAGACCTTGCGCGCGCCGAATCCGGGGAACTGTGGCTGAAACTCGCGGCGGGTCTTCACGACGTCGTATTGACCGGGCCGTTGCCGCCGCGTAACACAATAGAACTCGCACTGCCGCTCATACCACATCGTGTGGAAGTCGATGCCAGCGGTTGGGGGGTTGAAGGCGTGCATGAAAATGGAATTGCTGATCCCCAGCTGAAGCTAACACGCATTCGCGACGACGGCGGCACGGCACTTCCGGAACTGGAGATGGGGACTTTGCCCGCTTTTGCGAGTCTGGAACGCACCTTGCGGCTCGGTCTCGACTGGCGGGTGGAAAACCGGTTGCGGCGTGTGTCGCCACCAGGTTCCGCGGTGGTGTTGGAGGTCCCGTTACTAAGTGGTGAATCGGTGACAACGGAAAGCGTGCGCGTGACAGGCAACAAAGTGCTGATTAGTATAGCCGCCGATCAGTCCGAATTCTCCTGGTCCTCGCAGCTCGACAAATCAGAGCGGATCACGCTCACTGCGCCAGGTGTTACCGGTTGGGTGGAGACCTGGCGACTGGATGTCGGCCCGGTATGGCATGCGACGTCGGAAGGGATACCCGTTATTCATCACCAAAACCGGCAAGGGCGCTGGTTGCCGACATGGCGTCCCTGGCCCGGTGAGCAGGTCACCCTAACCGTGTCGCGGCCCGAAGGTGTCCCCGGTCGGACGCTGACTATCGATCGCAGCGTGCTTGTTGTGAAGCCGGGCCGGCGCGCCACGGATGCGACGGTTGATCTCGTGATTCGTTCCAGTGAGGGTGCTCAGCACACGGTCAGCTTGCCGCAGCGAGCGCGCTTGCAATCGGTAACGATTGGCGGCAAGGCGCAACCTATCCGCCAAGACGGTAATCGCGTGACGCTGCCCATCGTACCGGGTCAGCAACGCATCCAGCTCAGTTGGCGCACTGCCGATAGCATTCGTAGCCGGTATATCGTTCCGCCATTGGACTTGGGCGTGGATAGTGTCAACAGCAACGTACGGCTCGAACTTTCGCGTGATCGCTGGACGCTATTGACCGGTGGACCACGCTTGGGACCAGCGGTGTTGTTCTGGGGTGTGCTCATCGTCATCCTGTTGATTGCAGTGGGATTGGGTCGTGTCCCGTTAACACCGCTAAAAAGCCGGCACTGGTTTTTGCTCGGCGTGGGCTTGAGTCAGTCGACAGTGTGGACCGGTCTGGTAGTTGTCACCTGGTTGTTGGGACTTGGCGCGCGCGCTAGGTTGCAACAAGATACGAAGCCAGTGCATTTTCAGGCCGTCCAGACTGGCTTGGGTTTGTTGACACTAGTAGCGCTGGTGATGCTCTTCGGCGCAGTGCAGCAGGGCCTGCTGGGGCTTCCCGATATGCAGGTCTCTGGTAATGGCTCGAATGCATGGCAATTCAATTGGTACCAGGATCGAGTCGCCTCCTCGATTCCTCAGCCATGGGTGGTTTCGGTACCACTGACGGTCTACCGGTTTGCAATGCTGGCATGGGCGCTGTGGCTGGCCTTTGCGCTATTGCACTGGTTGCGCTGGGGATGGCAGTGCTACTCCACCGGTGGTTTGTGGCGCGAACGTGAGAAACCGACCAAAAAGCGGGGCTGGAGGAAGAAAAAAGACGACCCGCCGCCAACTGACACAGAGGAATAGGCTAAATTTTGCGAATGAGTTCGTTCGCACATTTCACTTCGTCGACTTTAATAACTGTTGTTGGCTTCCTCTTTTGGTCGCCCGGTCGTGAAAACGAAGCCGTTGAACAACCTCTCGAACTTGCTGCACCCCGCAGTGTGCCTGTTACCGGGTTAGGTTGAGGCGACGGCCAAAGTACACCACGAGCTAATTGTTGTGCTTGGTCCGGCCAGCCACGGTCTCAACGTGGTCGACTGTATATAAGGTCGCCCTCAGAAAGGCATCCTTTGCCGGGGACTTAAAGAATATGTAGCTCGCGCAAACCGAACATAATCAACAAGGTGTCGAGAATCGCTTGTCCAAGCTGCTTTATTGGATCGGCTCAATCAACGAACCACTATTTGGTGGCGTCAACCTGCTGGAATACCGGTTCGACGTTTTGAAGTTCCGCCAGCGGGATGTGGCAAGAGATGACATGCGTCGGTGCCGCTTCCCGAAACGGCGGTGGTTCTTCATCACAAATCGGTCCGATCTTTCGCGGACAGCGGGTCGCAAAGTAGCAACCCTTTGGTGGATTCAAGGCGCTGGGCACGACGCCCTCAAGCACGATCTTGCGTTTCTGGATGTCTGGATCGGCGATCGGCACCGCAGAAAGCAGCGCTTCAGTGTAGGGGTGATAGGGGGGCGCGAAAACCTCTTCTGTTGTTCCGCGCTCCATGATCTGCCCCAGGTACATGACGACGACGCGGTCGGCGAGGTAGTGGACCACACTGAGGTCGTGGCTGATGAATAGGAGCGTTGTGCCATGATCTCGCTGTATATCCATTAACAGTTCGGTCACCGCCGCGGCTACCGAAACATCGAGTGCGGAAATCGGTTCGTCGGCAACGACCATCTTCGGGTTTCCGGCAAATGCTCGGGCAATGCCAATGCGCTGTTTCTGACCGCCGGACAGCTGCCGCGGTCGACGTTTATAGAAGTCGCGTGGTAGTTTGACCGTGTCGAGAAGATCGTAGACCCGATCACGCACTTTGCTCGGTTTGCGTTCGACGCCGAACTTGCGGATTACCCGGCCGATCTGAGCGCCGACCGTATGGCTGGGATTGAGGGTGTCATTGGGGTTTTGGAAAACGATCTGCAACGATCCCAGCTGCTTTTGCGAGCGCTTCTTCACCGGGCTGCTGCTGATCTCGTCACCGGCGAACACTAACTCGCCGCCGGTGGCTGTTTCCAGACCCATCAGCACCTTAGCGAAAGTCGATTTGCCGCAGCCGGACTCGCCGACGATAGCAACCGTCTCACTCGCCTGGGCTCTCAAACTCAGTGCCTCGATGGCCTTGACGTAACGCACCGACCGGCCGCGGATCAATGCGGTTAAAGAGCGATCATAGACAGGGTAATACTTCTGCACGCCGTCAGCACGCAGCAACTCCTCGCCGATCTGCGTAGGCGTCTTGGGCCTGGCCTTTCCGACCCGTCGCTCGCTCGGGATGTCCCGCCAGCGCACGCAACGGACAAAATGTCGGGTTCGTTCCGATGCTGCCATCGGGATCAGATCCTTATCGCACAGCCCCTCGCGAAAGCTGTCACAGCGTGGTCCGAAGAAACAGCCTTCCGGCCGCTCGTGTGGTAACGGTAGCTGACCTCGGATTGGCACCAGCGGGCGGGCGTTTTTGTCGCAGCTCGGCAGAGGTATACAGCCGAACAGACTCTGAGTGTACGGGTGACTCGGGTGACGGAACACGTCTTCGATGTCACCGATCTCCACCGCTTCGCCCGAGTACATCACGTATACCCGCTCGCAGGTTTCCTGAATTAGGCCCATGTTGTGGGATATGTAGAGCTGCGCTGTCCCAAACTCCCCGCTGATGTCGGCGATCAGTTTGACGATACTAGCTTCGACCGTTACGTCCAGTGCCGTTGTCGGTTCGTCGAGTAGCAGCAGGGACGGCTTGCCGAGCAGCGCCATGGCGATTACCACACGTTGCTGCTGACCGCCGGATATCTGGTGGGGATAGGCGGCCAGCAGCCGCGCCGGATCTGGCAGCCGCACGCTGCCCAACATCTCCAGAGCGCGGGTTTTCGCTTCGGACCGGCTGATTCCTTCGTGGGCTATCGGGACCTCGGTCAATTGCGCGCCGATGGTTAGGCTCGGGTTCAGCGCTGCCATCGGTTCCTGGTAAATCATAGCGATCTCGGCGCCCCGCAGTTGCCGGAGCTCGTTCTGGCCGAGAGCCCTAAGATCACGGCCTTTGAAGCGGATGGAGCCAGCCGTAATTGCACCGTTTTGGCCCATGTACTGCATGATCGCCAT
>CALZGZ010000109.1 GCA_945787105.1 uncultured Gammaproteobacteria bacterium | reverse complement strand
GTCTCGCCCAGGCGCAGCCCCATGGAATAGGTGGCCAACAGAAACACCCGGTAGCGCAGTTTGCGTGTGGCACCGATCAGGCGCTCAATCTCGGACAGGGTCAGAATATCCGGCAGGGACTGAATCTTGGGCGCTTTGATGAGGTCGATCCAGGTCCAGTCGCGTTGCAGCACGTGCTGATAGAAGCATTGCAGGCCGTTGCGGTCCACCTTGACCGTACTCCAGGAGTGCGATTTCACCAGTTCGGCAAAGTGGATCTCCAATTGTTCGGTAGAAAGTTGATCGGGGCAGCAATCGTACCGTTGCGCGATGCGCCGCACCGCGCGGGCGTAGACATCGATGGTGGAATCGCTCAGGCCTTGCAGCTTCAAGGCACGCAGATGGCGTTTGTATAACTCGTCGAATCGGATTTGTTCAATGGCATTCATCGTATAAACTCCTATCTAGTAAAGCCCGAAATTGGGCAGGGATGTTTATACATGAATTCCGCTTTCTTCTGCCGCGTAGCGGCTCCGTTCAACAACGGCTTCCAGTGGGCGCGAAAAGCACGCCGCTGAAGCTGTAGAAAAGCCCTTAAATTGTTGAAGCAGAAAATCAAATGGGATACAACAGGATTGCGATTGTGTTCCGATGTTTATGTTGGAAAATCGCTTAACGTCGGCTATGCCCATTCTGATACCTGCTATCGAACAATTACGTTTTGCGCAAAGATAATGAACATTGATTATAAGTTTCCAAAATTCGCTGGTTTAAGGGTGTTACTACAGCCTCGTTAGGTGGCAAAGAAAATTTCAAAAGGTATCGAACTTCTTGATGAAGTTCTCGGAGAAGGTCCCGAGGCTGATAAAGGAGCTGTCATTACTTATAACGCCCGAATTTTCTTGCGAAAAGGAGACGAGGTGACCCGAGACGCGGAAATAATATCCAGAGCGCGGGATCATCTGAAAACGCGAACGTTGAATGGCGTCGAACTAATAGATCATGTTACCGAACTGGGCAAGCGCCGTAGTCTCGCTGGCATTGAAAAGTCTCTGTACGGAATGAAAAAGAATGGTTATCGCGAAGTCGTTGTTTCTCCGCACTTAGCATACGGTAAAAATGGAATAGAAGGCGTGATCCCGGCAAATGCGCTGCTTCGAATACAGATATGGGTGCAGAACGTATCGCCGGCCAGCTAACAAATCTCTCAACGTCGCTCGCGACAACGCGGGCCGGACGCGCTAAAGCACGCCGGTTAGCTCGGACGTTAGCGGCAAGTGACACACCAAAGGGAAAACGGTCGAAGTAAAGTACACGCGTTGTTTTCTCAAAATTCAAAAACGACGCGATAAAGCTGCTATAAAAGAGGCATGGATTCGGTAAGTAATTGATCACCCAGTCAGAGAGGGACTTCAAGAAGATGGCCGTATTCGCGTCAGGGGGTCCGACCAAGGAGACGGACGATCGGTAGCTGCGAGTTATACTGCTTTCTGATGGTAAAACTATACATAATGCCGTCTTCGATCGTGGATTTGAGCTATGAAAATTAAGTATTTTCGCGATACGGACACACTATATATTGAAATTCGCTCGATCGAGGTTGCAGCAACGCTTGATCTCGATTAGAAGGGAGATATCTTCGCTATCACCGTCGAGCACGCATCCGACGCGACACCGTCATTCGTTTACAAACCATGCGCCCGTGGTGCGCGACTCATTTTTAGCGTTAGAGAGCAAAATCAAATATATTGTATGAGTGTATGCTGAGCAAGCTAAAGACGGTTGCTAAATTACTTAAACAGGAACTTTCTGTTTATTGTCTTCTATTGAAAAATAGCCGAACACCGAGAATTTCCAAGATCTTCCTCGGTGTTGCGGTCGGCTACGCGATATCACCCTTCGATTTGATACCGGATTGGATTCCGGTTATCGGTCAGCTGGATGATCTAATAGTAGTGCCAGCTCTTGTAATTATTGCTCTCAAATTCATACCGGATGAATTAGTGCAAGAATGCAGGAACAAGGTATACGGTGGACTACCGGCCCTCTAACGCCTCGCATGAGGTAAGATGGCATCCTGAAGCTGTGCTGGATGCCGAGTCCCGTGCCGACTCGGTATACGGAACGAAGTCCCTCTGCGGCTCGGGAGTTCCCGCTAGCTTTGCAAGATGCGCTATGGGCGGTGATGGAAGCACCACAACGCTCGCCCATAAGATCCGTTGGATGTCGGCACTATGTACCATCTCGATTTCCTGTCACACTTGTCTATCACCTGATCGCAACTGTGGAAATCGTCGTAGTAGCGCAGCAACGTTGAAGGCCGGGATATCGGCGACAAGGATAACTCAATTGCCACAGAACAAGGCGCTGCAACCGACGCTTGAGCGCTTCCTTCTTTGCCGCTCCGGTCGGTCTCCGTCACGCGCAGCCGAGTGTTACCGTTAATAGAAATGAATACCGAGGTAGAAGATTATATTAAGGCGGTCACAACCGATAGGAATGAACGTTTCAACGCAATCCATTCATTAATTTTACGACTCTATCCGCAAGCTATTGTCGATATGAAATACAAGATGCCAACATACACGGTTGGTGACGGATGGGTCGCACTAGGGAATCAGAAGAATTATATCTCTTTGTATACGTGTGGTTATCATCACATTGAATCATTCAAAATTAATAATCCGGCAATAAAAACCGGCAAGGGATGCATAAATTTTAAGGATTCAGATGACTTGCCAATCAGAGATATCAGGCGAGTAATCAAACATGCAATTGAGCATCCGAAACCGGGTCAACAACGCTAATAAGGTGCCCCGCCCGGTCCTTTACTTCGGCGGACGACCTCACTTGTTTGCATGATGAAGGAAAGCCGGTGAATCAAAAATTGATTGAAAATTTGGAGAGTCTAAAGAAAAGAGATATCGAGACTAGATCGAGGCTGATTAAAGATGGCACGTTGTATGGTGGGTATGAACAGGAAATGCAGGAGGTTCATCGCGAGAATGCGTACGCATTGGAAAAGATAGTATCGACTCATGGTTGGCCTGGTGTATCTAAAGTCGGTATTGATGGCTCTCGAGCGGCATGGTTAATTGCCCAGCACGCCATATGCACGCCAGGACTTCAGCGAAAATTTCTTGAACAGTTGTCCAAAGCGGCTGAGACTGGCGATGCACCGATGAAGCAAGTTGCATTCCTGACAGATAGAATTCGATATAATGAAGGCAAGCCGCAGGTCTACGGTACGGTTCTGGATTGGAACGAAAACGGCGACCTCACCTGTGAGCTCGAAAATCGGGATAAAGTCGATGAGATAAGAGCCAATGTGGGCCTGGCTCCGTTCGAGCAAGCATGCGAAGAGCACAAAAAGCGAGTCGAAGCCGAGGGAGGAAAACCGCCGGACAATTATGAAACCTATAAGCGGGCCGCTTGCGAATGGGCGGAAAGCGTTGGTTGGCGGTAAGTGCATCACAAAGAATTCAGACGACCTAAAAACTGGGACGCGCTTTTTGGTCGGTTAAACCAGAGTATTAACCACGTTGTGGAGAGGAGGAGCTGAAAATGCAAGAGTCCAGACGTTTCACGGGGATCATGGCCTTGATGATCATCACCGTGGCCCTGATAAGCCCGATCTCTATGTCGGCGGCGGCCCAAGGCGAGGGCATGCTGTACCTCGTCGAATTCAAGGCCAACGAAGCCGGAGCCCCAATGACCCGCGACCAGGCGGTCGCGTTGCTGGAAGGATTAATCGTTCCGAGCCTCGATACGTTGGCAAAGAACGCAAAGATCCACGCGGGAGGGCTTCTTGTCGGCGCGCGGGCTGGTGTTTTTATCGTTGGCGCAAAGTCACACGATGAAGTGAGCGAACTCGTGCGCGCGCTTCCAGCGTGGGGAGTCTGGGAATGGGAAGTGACACCTCTGGAGAGCTTTGCGCATCGGGCCGCGCTGGAAACGAAGATGATCCAGGGGCTGCGCGCACAAAAATAGTGAGGTGCTTCGCAGCGAATTCCCAGGATTTGTTGAGTGCCGAACATGCGTATATCCCGTTCGACCGCTACGACTGTCTTGTTGAATTACAAGACGCTGTCATCGGTAAGGTCGGTGGTGCATGGCGGTAGATGAATCCTGACAGTAATGCGTTGGTAAGAACGTTATTCGAATTCTTGATAGGTGTTCGGCGCATAGTGGCCTGGGCGATACGGTTTAGGATTCGTCACGATTGACGATTTAAAGGGGCGACGGTTTGTTTTTTGCTTTACAAAGATCAGCTACGGCCAGTAACAGTGAGGAGAAAATAGGCAGCGAGAATCTATCAATCCTTGGGATTGAGGTCTGAAGTGGAGTATGGATCAGGATCAGATTGTAAAGGGCGTCAGTCGCCAGCTTCACTGCTCTGGGCAGGTTGCGGTGCAGCCCGACCCTGATTCGAGATGGGTATTTGCATTGTGTCGCCCGGAGATATTCACCGCCAGATGGAGTATGCGCTCGGCAACGGCGACGCGGTGCTCACCGAAGCCGGCAGGACACGTAACAACGTGCTCAACTCGCGGTTCTTCACGACTGATATCGACGGCATTCTTGCGAACTACGACGAGTACGCACAACCGATCGCCGACGCAGGGCCTCGGCCTCCTCAGGCTTTACTCGAGGTGCAGCAGCCCGTGCTTCCTGAACTGATGGTCGGATAGACGCCTTTGCGGCTGAATAAGGAGACGCTGGAGAGCCGCCGGCTGATAATTTGATGAGTGGACGGCCTACGGCGGCATTGATCACCAGGGCGGAATATTGTCAACGGCACTGTGGGAAAACAAGTTCGCGGACCGGTTGCTTGCACAGTTAGGTCACGAGATTCAAGGCAATAGTATTCGTGGACATTTGGAGGATTGGATACGATGAGTAATCTTACGGTGATTGGCGAAATCAAGGCCAGACTGAAAGATCGGGATACAGTTAAAAAAGAGCTAGCAAAACTTGTAGCACCCACGCAAAACGAGAAGGGTTGCGTCAGATATGATCTCCATCAAGATAGACGGGATCCGACACTTTTCTTTTTCCTGGAAGAATGGAACAGTGAGGATGATCTCGATCATCATCTACAGTCGCAACACGTCACGGCATGCGTGTCGGTGATCGGCGATCTAGTAGAGAGGACCGAAGTGTATCGGTTGGACAGAGTTAGCTGAATCGTGAAGTAGTGCTTCAGGAGTATTATTTCTCAGTGATGCCAAAGTCAGGATTTACGGTCATAAATCCAGAAATCTAGAATTTTTCAATTCCGTCGGTACGCCTGTGGGTGTAAACGATGTTAGCGTATACATACTTGTGTCGGAGCAGCCGCAACGGCCATTAATGTAAGTTAATGATAGACATTCAGTGTTCGCCGCGGAAGTGTACGACGGTTTAGACGTGGCTGAAAAGGTAAGCGCGAAAGACTTGTATCTAACTGTAACTAATTAAGAATATTTTATCGCGCGTATGAAACAAAGACTATTCAACGACGACCAACAAAACTGGGTCCTACTTCGGTTGCTTGACTCCCCGTAAATTCGCCTTGTGACGTACGCGTGATGAACCACGCTTACCCGTTATGCGGCGGTGATTTGTTGATGGAAAGAGAATATGACATGAAGCCGATTTTTGAGCCCGGCGAAAACATTGCAATCAAGGTCCCCGCCCATGAATATGACCAAACCGTATCGTTTTATCAGGATATACTGGGTCTGGAGCGAAAAAACGCCGGGGCTACCGATGAGTACCAGACGGCGGTGTTTAAATTCGGTGACAAGACCCTCTGGGTAGATCGAATATCTTCGATCAGTCAAGCGGAGATCTGGCTGGAGATAAGAACGGACAGTGCTGAACATGCGGCTGCGTATCTTGACGAGTGCAAGGTGTCGAGGCGCGATGACATCGAACGGTTGCCCGAGGAATTTAAAGGTTTCTGGATCTCTGGACCGTCGAATATTATTCATCTAATAACCGAAAAGGGCGAATAAAGACTGAATCCATTTACCACTGATTCCGTATTGGTTGTTGCTACGGATCGATGGCACAGCATACTGATAACACGAGGAGACTTCCTGTTGTGACGATTGTAACTAATAGCCAAGACTCGATCTGGGCATTCAATGTTGATGACGATACACAGGGTATTCACCGTGAGCTAGCAGACGGCATTAGCACCCGTATATTCGCTGGGCAGAACGCCATGCTCTCGGTAGTTCGTATCGCACCCCGTACGAGGGGAACCGTACACAGTCACCCGGAGGAACAATGGGGTGTCTTGCTAAAGGGAGAGTGCGTGCGCATCCAAGGTGATGAGGAGTTGCCAATGCGGCCGGGCGATTTCTGGCACACACCGGGTGGTGTGCAACACTCGATTAGAACCGGTGACGTTGGCGCCACGATTTTGGATATTTTCAGTCCCCCAAGAGACGAATATAAAAAACCGGGAAAAGGATTTGGCGTGCGGCCTTAGTGTGCGATGTGATTATTGTCGCTCGCTTGCGCGCGCGAGTGTGAATGCGGTCTTGCGACGAGACTGTTTTCGTTGAAATAGAATGAACCAAACTATTTGAAAAGCAAGGAGAAATATCATGGCAAATGAAGGGTACCACGAGCCGATTAGTGAACTTTCCGACGAGACGCTCGATATGCACCGGGCGATTAGCTCTCTCATGGAGGAGTTAGAGGCCGTCGATTGGTACAACCAAAGGGTTGATGCATGTAAGGATGAGGACCTCAAAGCAATTCTTGCCCACAATCGGGATGAAGAGAAAGAACACGCTTCCATGGTGCTGGAATGGATACGCCGCGAGGATCCCAGCTTCGACAAAGAATTAAGAGATTATCTTTTCACGGACAAACCAATTGCTCACAAATGATTGTCGTGTGGCAGACGGGCTGGGGACTATCGTTACCCCCGCATTAGACGCCGGTTTAGGTAAACGGCGGCATTAACACGGTGTTGCCATGTCGTAAATCATTGCCGGCGGTTTGCGGTTGCGATACTGGTGCAAACAGGCAAAAAGTCCTATTTTTGACTATTATTAAATAGTCTGATGGATTTATATATGGGGGCTCAAGCTTAGGGTGACCAGGTAATCTTTGCACGTGGCAAAGATGGCGCTCACTCGCGTGTTCACCACTTGAGCTCGGCCGAGACAGTGGATAGTAAACGCGACATTGCTTATCTCGATCTGGATCATGATCTGGAGGTGCGGCGATCCACCTATGAATGGTCGGAACGCGTATTCCGGATTCTTCAGAAGATTCTCAAGGTCAACCTCAAGCTGCATCAAAGCGGAAATCAGATCAACGATGGCGATATATTTCTGTTTAATCATTTTGCGCGTTTTGAGACTTTTATCCCGCAGTACCTTATTTACTTAGAAACCGGCGCCATGTGCCGCTCGGTAGCGGCAAGCGAATTCTTTGCCAAGGATGACCCTTTCTCAAACTATCTTTTGAACGCCGGTGCCGTGCCTCACAATCTACCTAATTTATTGCCGTTTCTGGCAGCAGAAATCCTGCGTGGACATAAAGTAATCGTGTTCCCAGAGGGTGGTATGGTCAAAGATAAGCAGGTTTTGGACGCGCGTGGAAAATACAGTGTCTATTCACGGACATCCAAGGAAAGACGCAAGCATCACACCGGGCCTGCCGTACTCGGCATAGTCTTAAATATTTTTAAACGAAGAATACTACAAGCTCATCGTGACGGGCATGGCCGCAGGCTTGACGACTGGAGTGAGATGCTGCGGCTCGATGACGTGGATCAGTTGTTGGCCACCGCGCGCCGACCGACGGTTATCGTCCCCGCCAACATCACCTTTTATCCTATCCGAGTCAGCGATAATTTGCTGCGCAAGGGAGCGGAATTACTGAACAAGGGCCTCAGCCGTCGTTTGTCCGAAGAGTTGCTGATAGAAGGAAACATCCTCCTCAAGCATACCGACATGGATGTTCGTTTAGGTGACGGTATAAATCCAGGCGAGTATTGGCGTTTTCTGGACAAAAATCTAATAACGAAAGTAGCAGCGCGTATCGATTCGTTGGAGGAGGCCTTTAGTCTGGGATCGCCGACTGGGGCATGGGATGCTCGATTGCTGTCACGCAGCATGCGCCGGAACGTCCTCAAGGTGCGAGATGAATATATGCATCGCATGTATTCGAATGTAACCGTCAATCTCAGTCATTTGGCCTCCCGACTCGTGTTAGAGCTTGTAGATCGAGGACGCATCGAAATAGATAAGAACGAATTCCACAAGATGTTGTACCTGACGGTCAAGAACGTACAACGCGCCGAGTCGGTTCATCTTCATAGAAGTCTTGTGAATCCAGACGCGTATAGCGGTTTGTTAGAAACTGGATGTAACGGATTATCACAATTTCTAAGAACGACTACGTCGATGGAGCTTTTGAAAAGTGCTGATGGCATCTACCGCTTCTTACCGAAACTGCGAGCGGAGCACGCGTTTGACGAGATCCGTCTCGAAAACTTGGTGGCAGTGTACGAAAACGAAGTGGCACCGATTTCTGAAGTACATCAGTCGGCGACCTATGCTATCAAGAAGGCTTCGAAACTGAGCGCCCGTGAACTCGCATTGTTGTACTTCGACGATGAACTCATCGCCCTTGCCTGGGACAAGGCGCAATTCTCCAAGCCACGACACGCGTCAATCAACGAGCGCGAGATCGCCACCGCCGACCCGGCGCCGTTTTTGCTCAAGCCCCGGCTCGGCGCTGACACCGGCGTTGTGTTGGTGCACGGGTTTCTCGCCTCCCCCGCGGAGGTGCGGGAATTTGGCGAAAAGCTTGCAGATCATGGCTACCCGGTACTCGGAGTAAGACTCAAGGGACATGGCACGTCTCCCTGGGATTTACGCGATCGCAGCTGGATGGACTGGCTGGCCTCGGTGAGGCGTGGTTGTGCGATCATGGCTGGATTGACGAAGCGCGTTGTACTTGTAGGTTTCTCAACCGGTGGCGCACTGTGTCTGCGCTTGGCCGCCGAGCGGCCACAGCGATTGGCGGGCGTGGCGGCCGTCGCGGTGCCGCTCAAGTTTCGTAATAAAAACATGGTCTTTGTACCACTCATGCATGGCGCAAATCGTTTGGTGCGCTGGGCGTCATCCTATGAGGGCATCGTTCCATTTCGCGCCAATGACGCGTCTGAGCAGCCAGACATCAACTATAGACAGATGCCTATTCGTGGACTTTATGAACTGCGTCAGATGGTGAGCGATCTAGAGGATCATTTGGGGGAGGTGGAGTGTCCGGTGCTACTCGTACAGGGTGGCGACGATCCCATCGTCTTGCCCGACAGCGCGGAACATATCTACGATCGGCTACCGCACCAGAACAAGACCTTAAAAATCGTTACCGCGGCGCGCCATGGGATCTTGAAGGAAGACATCGGCGATACCCAACAATCAATCCTCGACTTTATTAGAAAACCACCATTCCACAAAGATCCGGCCGCGCTACCCATGTCAGCCGCAGAAAGCATCCCAGCAGTTGATTCTGATGACGAGTTGGAAAACGGGCTTCCCGTGAGCCGCCTGGAGGCCGAGAAGGTCTAAGTTTGGGTTGGTTTAGTTCGCGCTGTAAAGAACGATAGCTTCCGGCCCCTTACTCGATGCGAACGTCAGGTCCCGAAAATCCAAAGAGTATCTATACTCAATTTAATGCCTCGGGAATAACAATCGGACAACGCGATCCGGCCAGTTCAAGATCGTCGGGTACTGCGGTGTAGTGAACGGATATGCTCATACTTTTAGTTTCCATGCGCAACCACCAGCCTTAATGTGTAAGGGTTTTGTCGTGATGCAACAAATGATGATATCGCACTGTTATTTTTCATGGAAAACGCAAACAAAAACAGCAGTGCATTCCAGCCGTTGGGTTTCAGGCTTTTGAAAAAATTTGAATTGCAGGCATGCTGAATCTCGTCATCAATGGTTTGGTACTCATTGGCGCGGGCATTCTTCTTGCTTCCCTGGGTCCTATTCGACGGTTGATTAAGCAACTCTCTGCTGGGCGGGTGCGACGAGATTGGTGTTTCCTGACGGGACTGATTATCTTCATTATCGCCGGTTACTTCAGCTATGTACTCACGAACTGGAACAGTCATGGCGACTTATCCGGCCTTGTCGTAGCATTGGTGTTTTTCTCCGGTGCGTGTTTCGTATGGGTCGCGAATTCGCTTTCGTTGCAAACTGCGCTTGACGTGCGCCGGGTTGCCGCGCTGGAACATGAGAATATTACTGATCCTCTGATGAATATCTATAACCGCCGATACTTGGATCGTAGACTTGTGCAAGAGGTCACGAGGGCCATCAGGTACAATCTCCCTTTATCAATACTATTGCTTGACATTGATCATTTCAAAAATATCAACGATACCCATGGACACCAAATCGGCGATCTTGTACTGAAGGCTCTGGGAAAGATTCTTCTGGATGCCGTACGAACAACTGATATTGTTGCGCGATACGGTGGCGAAGAGATTCTTATCATAGCATCAAATACACCGGGTTCATCTGTGGCCTTAGTGGCGGAGCGGTTACGCCATAAAGTGGAGTCGTCGGTGCTCGTTCCGCCGGACGCTAAGAACAATCAAGAGGCGATTCAAATAACCATAAGTATAGGTGTTTCTGACCTTAGCCGAGGAAACAATGATGTCCCTACATTGGTTGCGGATGCCGATCGCGCGTTGTATCGCGCAAAGCAAGAGGGTCGAAACCGAGTCACGATCGGACTTGGAATCAACCCAAGTCGGCCGCTGACTGCGGTTCCCGGAATTAACGAGAAAGACGCGTCGTATCTATGAGCCGTTGTGTCGCACGCCGATCCGTCAGGACCTGTTCGGACGCACAACAGCGATTATGATATAAGTAACTGTATTATCTGTAATAATTTAATAGACGTTGGTCATCGTCTGTCATTAGTTTGGTATTTGTTCGGGAACAGAAGCTCAACGTCAAACAATAACAGCCCCGACACGCCATGACACAATACGACGCGGCACTTTATGATCCTGACCAATGGGTAGTTGACGGCGTCTTGCGCAGACAGTCGCGCAGGCGGGGTGATAAGACCTGCATCCTCACCACTGCCGGAGACAGCATTACTTTTTCTCAGGCCCATCTTGCTGCAAACCAGGTCGCACGTTTTCTGCAATCATTGCATGTCGCAAAGGGCGATACCGTCGCTGTAATGCTGCCAAACGGTTTGGATTATTGTCGCGCATGGTTCGGTATCTCCCGCCTCGGCGCCATTCATGTAGCGATCAACACAGATTACAAGGGCACTTTTCTGAAGCACGTACTCAACAACAGCCGCGCCCGCATCATTATTACCGAGACTGGTTTTTTTGGCAGGATTGCGGAAATTGAAGATGAATTGAGGGATTTGGCTGAGGTGGTGACCATAGGGCCAGTCGTATCCGCGAAATTCAGACGACTGCGTATTCATAACTTTGGCGATTACGCAAATTTTAACAGCGATGAGCTGGATGTATGTGTGACCTACCGTGATCTAGCCTGCATCATGTATACCTCGGGCACCACAGGACCGGCCAAAGGGGTCTTGATGCCACATGGGCATACGTACCTTTTCGGTCTCGGAACGATTGACAACATGCGTCTCACCGAGAGCGATATCTTCTATATCGTCCTGCCCTTGTTTCATGCCAACGCCATGTTCATGCAGTTGTATGCCAGCCTCATTATTGGGTGTACAGCGGTAATCAGAAATCGCTTCAGCGCGAGCGCATGGATCCATGACATCGTTCACTATCAGGCGACCATCACCAACTCGCTCGGTGTGGTTAGCGCCTTTGTGCTCAATCAACCGCCGACCGAGATGGATAAGAATCATCGGCTGCACACTATTGGCGTCGCGCCCAATGTGCCGGAACTCGATGCCAAACTGCGCGAGCGTTTTGCGATAAAGAACGTCATCGGTTTGTACGGTATGACCGAAGTCAATATCCCCCTGTATACGCAACCTGGCCTTCCACGCCCCGGCAGTTGCGGCAAGGTTTGGGACAAATACTATGAAGCCAGGATCGTGAACCCCGATACTGATGAAGCAGTGCCGGCGCGGCAGGTGGGGGAAATCGTGGTACGGCCCAAGCAGCCATTTGGATTCATGGCGGGGTATAACGCGATGCCGGATAAAACCGTCGAGGCATGGCGTAATTTCTGGTTTCATACCGGCGACGCCGCATGGATGGACGATGAGGGCTATGTCTATTTCGTTGATCGCATCAAAGATTGCATACGCCGACGGGGGGAAAACATTTCGTCATTTGAGATCGAGGAGGCAATCAGCCAGCATACAGCCATCGCCGAAGTGGCCGCGGTAGCGGTTGAATCTCCGATCCCCGGCGGCGAGGACGAAGTGAAGGTGGTCGTAGTACTCAAGCCGGGACAGCGGCTCAGTCATGAGGAATTAGTTAGCTACTGCGAGCAATGCATGCCGCGATTCGCGGTGCCACGCTATATTGAATTTGCCGAATCGCTTCCCAAGACACCAACGAATAAGGTACAGAAGAATTTGTTACGGCAAGATGGCGTGACGCCAGCAACCTGGGACAGAGAGGCGAAGATAAGTTGATACAACTCGATCAAACACAGCAGGAGTTTCTCGAGAAGCGCCGAAAGCTGGTGCGGACCTGGCCAATGATTGGGCTGATCCTGTTGATTGGTATGGTGGCAACGTTGCTGTGGTTGTGGATTCAACAACCATTATTGATCAATCCATATGAAGTAGTGGATCGACTGGAGTCCGGGTCAATAGAGAATTCCACAATAGCGCTGATGGCAGTGATGCTTCCGCTATTGTTTTTGATATGTTTCGTGCTGTTGATGATCGTAGTATTGTTTGCGTACGCGGCGTTTGCAAACGAGAAGAAGCACCTGAGAATCATCGATATTCTGACATCTCGGGAGCGATGACATGCCTCGTGTTAATCGCGTTGTGCGGAAATTGTGTTTACCCACTCCATATACGACGGCAACCTATTGGCGGCACAGCCAATGACGGTGGTTAGCCCACGTATTGCACCAAGGCGGCGAACAGAGGAACTAAAAGTTCGTTTGGGATAACGAATTCGACCAATATTCGGTGTCACGTTTTGTACCCGGAATTGGGTCTCTCCCGGCGCCGGCTTGGTCGCAAACGCCTGGACTTGTGCTTCCCTCAACCCATCCATAGCTATGGCAATGCTTTTCGCTCCCACGCGGCGCTTGTCCCCACACAGCAGGGTAACTACGCGCAGGACAAGTCCCTTCGCCGTCATCCGAGATCCGTGGTGCAATATACAAGCTTGATCATCGCTTAATCGGCCGGCCACAGTTGCGCAGCGCCTCGAACACCGGAACTGTCCCCATGTTTGTTACGAAGCAACCTGGTACGTGGTTCGTCATTGAATACATGGCGCATTACTTCCTTTGCGCCAGTCGTGTACAGGTGGTCGATATTAGATAATCCTCCGCCCATAACGATCGCATCTGGGTCGAGAATATTGATCACCGTCGCCAGCGCCTGACCGAATCGTTGGAGAAACACGTTTACCAATCGCGCCGCTCGTTTGTCGCCGGAATCGGCCTTGATGATCAGTTGTTGCGCGGTGATCGGTTGGTCGAGGGGCCAATCATAAATTAGCCCTGGCCCGGACAGATAGGTTTCCACACAACCCCGCTTTCCGCAGTAACAGGGACGCCCATTCGATATCAATACGTTGTGCCCCCATTCCCCCGCGATGTGCTGCGGCCCGGCATGCAGAGTTTTATTGCACACGATGCCGCCACCTACACCCGTGCCCATGATTACTCCGAACACGACCGCGTATTCTTGTGCGGCACCATCGATTGCCTCCGACAGAGAAAAACAGTTGGCATCATTTTCGAGCCGGATTTCGCGATCAAGCTTGCGCTCGAGATCCCGTTTGATCGATTTACCGTTCAAACATACAGTGTTGGAATTTTTGAGTCCGCCGGTATGGGTCGAGATTGCGCCGGGCACTCCGATACCCACCCGGGCGCGTTGCCCCAGCTTAGACTCGAATCCAGACACCATATCGACGATGGAAAATAGTATGGCATCGTAACCTTGACTGACTGGTGTTGGCTGGCGGTAACGAAGCACTGTATCGCCCGCATTGTCCAGCACGACGCCTTCTATTTTCGTACCGCCAAGATCAATACCAATACGCATCGATTAGCCGAAAGATTCGCTCCAAACGTCGTAGATTGCATCAGCGACACGATGCAGTTTCGCCACTCGCTTGTCCAGATGTCGGGTTATAGCCTCGAACCCCTGGACTGTAGCGGTCGGCTTGGCAATCTCTTCGGCATATTGTTTCGCCCACATAGGGACCATGTCCGCGAGCATTTCCACATGAAATTGTAGCCCTAGAGTGTTCCCGATCCGAAAGCCCTGATTCGGACATGCATCACTCTCGAACAGGTGTTGTGCTCCGACGGGAAGGGTGAATGTTTCGCCATGCCAATGGAACACCTCGATTTTCTCAGCGAGCCGTGGGAACGGTACGCGGCAACGCACAGGGAACCAGCCGATCTCCTTGAGCGGCGCGGCGCTTACTGACGCGCCCAATGCCTTGGCGACAAGTTGGCCGCCGAGACAATGCCCCAGCACCGGCACTGACCGCGCGTGGGCCGCACGGATGAGTTCCAGGGTGGGTTCGATCCAAGGTAAACTATCGTTGACGCTCATCGGACCACCCATCAACACGAGGCCCCTAGCGCCGTCTATACTATTGGGAACTGATGCGCCGTGGTCGATCTTGACTATCCGGTAAGAATACCCCTTTCGTTGTAAGTATTGGCCTAGATAACCCGGTCCCTCACAGGAGATGTACCTAAAGATGAAAATGGCTGACATGGCGGGATTTAATCGATACAGACCGAGGTTATGCGCTAACTGGGGCCGGGCGTTGTTGTTGCTTTGCCTGATTTTTGTGTCATCAACAATCCACGCAGACAAGCAGGTTAATCTGCTCGCGCTATTCAAAGATAAAGCGATTGTACACATTGACGGTGTGCGCCGCCTGCTGGCCGCCGGCGAGGCTAGCCCCGAGGGTGTGACGCTGATTAGAACGGATGCGGATCATGCAGTGGTCGAGTTTGACGGCCGCCGCGAAACCTTGACATTGGGAATGGCCACCGTTTTTCCGGGGACCGGAAAATCGGTAGTGAGTGCGAACGAATCGGTCTCATTGTGGGCCGATCCGCGTGGATTTTTCTATGCCGATGGCACCATCAATAGTTATCCGGTTCGTTTTTTGGTGGATACTGGCGCCAACACGATCGCCATAAGCAGTGATCTTGCGCGTCGAATCGGTATCAAATTGTCGGATGGGCAACCATGGATCGCCAACACTGCTGGGGGTATGGTGCGTATGGTGCGGATCAAGCTGGATCGCGTGAGTGTCGGAGACATTACACTGCGCGATGTTGATGCGGGGGTGATTCTCGGCTCGCATCCCGACACTCCGTTGTTAGGAATGTCGTTCCTTGGGGAAGTGGATATGGTGCGCCGAGGAGACCAGATGGAGCTAAAGAAGCGGTATTAGCTCGCACATTGCACTAACGCAGCGCAAAGAGGAGCCAACAGAATGCTTACAGTAATTCACTTCATGTGCGGCGCCACGTTGTGTACCCGGAGTTGCGCTTATCCCGGCGCTGGCGTGGTCTCGAATGCCTGGATTTGCGCTTTACTCAAGGGAAAAAGGCACTCAAAACAAGGGGACGGAGTCACCGGTTCGGACCCCTTTGTTTAATTGTCCCAGCGCGGCGCTTGTCCCCGCCTTGTCCCCGCACAGCAGGGGAACAGCAGGGGAACTATGCGCAGGACAAGTTCCTTCGCCATCACCTGGGATTCGTGCCGCAACATGCGGGCTAGGCAGCGATTACCAATAATTCGTCAGCTACGGTACCCGATTATGTCTGTGATTCACTTCGTTTATCGTGGGTGATCAACGCGTAGGCGGAATGATTGTGAATGGATTCAAAATTTTCTGATTCTACGGTATATGCGTCGATCCGCTCGTCCTTATTCAGACATCCGGCTACGTCACGCACCATATCCTCGACAAACTTTGGATTGTCGTAAGCACGTTCGGTAACATATTTCTCGTCCGGGCGCTTCAACAAACCATACAATTCACAACTGGCTTCTTGCTCGACGATATCGATTAATTCCTCGATCCATATAAATGCATTGGTGATCACGCGCACTGTGACGTGGGATCTTTGATTATGCGCTCCATAGTCGGAGATTTTTTTCGAACATGGGCAAAGGCTGGTGACGGGAACGACGATTCTTATCTCGGTTTGTGTTTGGCCGCTGTCCACCTCTCCAGCAAGCATGACTTGATAATCGATCATGCTCTCTACCCCGGTAACCGGTGCTTTTTTGGTGACGAAATAAGGAAATGCCATTTCGATATGCCCCTTGTCCGCCTCCAACAACTCGGTCATCTCTTGGAGCATGGTCTTAAACGAATGAACCGAGATTTCTTTTTCATGCTGATTGAGGATCTCGACGAAACGCGACATGTGGGTGCCTTTGAAATTATGTGGCAGTTCCACATACATATTGAAACTGGCTACGGTATGTTGCTCGCCGCCGCTGCGATCCCGAACGCGAACGGGATGACGGATATCCTTCACTCCCACTTTATCGATGGCTAGCTTCCGGCTGTCCGGGCTGCCTTGAACATCGTCGATGGGCAATTTTTCTACGTTGATACGATTGGGCGAAGTCATTGGTTTAGTCGCATCGGCTGTCGCCGCGTTTTCCTCAGTTATGCGCCGCGATCATCGTCGGCGAGCGCCAAAGTCTAAGCAGATTCTAATACTCCGGCAAGCGGAACCGGAACCGGCACCGCTTTGACTATGGATTGTTTGATTCCCGCAGCATCTAAACCGTATTCCGCCAGTACTTCCGCGGGCTTACCGTGATCGAGGTGACGATCGGGCAGGCCGATATTAATGATACGAACGTCGATGCCCCGAGCCAACAGGTATTCATTCACCGCCGATCCCGCGCCGCCCATGGCGGTGTTTTCCTCTACTGTCACCAATAGCTCATACTCAGCGGCCAGTTGCTCGAGCAAATTCTGGTCCAGCGGTTTGACGAAGCGCATATTGACCACGGTTGCGTCCAGATCTTCCCCCGCCTCGAGGCTCGGAGTCACCATACTTCCGAAAGCCAGGATCGCCACCCGGTGCCCGCTGCGCCGGATCTCGGCAGTCCCGATCGGCAACGCCTGCATCGTCTGGCGTTCCGCCGTCCCAGGACCAGTACCGCGTGGGTAACGCACTGCACAGATCCCGGCGTGCTGATACGCGGTATAGAGCATGTCGCGGCATTCGGCTTCGTCCGACGGCGTCATGACCACCACATTCGGCAGGCAACGCAGGTAGCTCAAGTCGAATACGCCGGCATGGGTGGCGCCATCGGCGCCGACGAACCCAGCACGATCGATAGCCAGCGTGACATCTAGGTTCTGAATACTAACATCGTGAATCAGTTGGTCGTAAGCCCGCTGAAGAAACGTCGAATAGATCGCGACCACCGGTTTCAACCCCTCGCAAGCGAGTCCGGCGGCGAATGTTAACGCATGCTGTTCAGCGATACCCACGTCGAAGTAGCGGTCGGCATATTGTTCGGAAAACTTTACCAGTCCCGAACCCTCGCGCATCGCCGGCGTGATGCCGATGAGTTTTTCGTCCATCGCAGCCATGTCGCATAACCAGTCGCCGAATACTCGCGTGTAGGTGCGGCCACTTGGCTTGGTCTCCATCTTACCGGTATCAGGATCGAACGGCGTGACGCCGTGATAAGTGACTGGAGCACCCTCGGCCGGTTTGAATCCTTTGCCTTTTTGGGTCACGACGTGCAGGAAGCGGGGTCCCTTCAACGCCCGCATGTTGCGCAGCGTTTTGACCAGGGTGTTGATATCGTGGCCATCAATTGGTCCGATGTAATAAAAACCCAATTCCTCAAAGAATGTTCCCGGCATGACCATGCCCTTTGTGTGTTCCTCCCAGCGTTTGGCAAGGCTTTTCACCTGGGGCAGGGTACTCAACACAACCTTGCTTCCCTCGCGGACGCTGGTGTATGCCTTTCCGGACAATATACGCGCCAGGTAATTGGAAATTGCGCCGACGTTGGGAGAGATGGACATGTCGTTGTCGTTGAGGATAACCAGCAAGTCAGCATCCATGCCTCCGGCATTGTTGAGTGCTTCGAATGCCATGCCCGCGGTAAGTGCGCCGTCGCCGATGATCGCCACCACCTGACGGTCGTCTGCTTGCTTGGCGGCTGCCACTGCCATACCGAGTGCCGCGCTGATCGACGTGCTCGAATGTCCGGCACCAAAGGTGTCATATTCGCTTTCCTGGCGTTTGAGGAAGCCGGAGATCCCTCCCGGTTGACGAATGGTGTGCAACTGCTCACGCCGGCCGGTGAGGATCTTGTGAGGGTAAGCTTGATGACCGATATCCCACACCAACCGGTCATCTGGGGTGTTGAATACGTAATGTAAGGCGGTGGCGAGTTCCACCGTACCCAGCCCTGCAGCTAGGTGGCCACCGGTCCTGGAGATGGTCTCAATGAGAAATCTACGCAGTTCGTCGCACAGCTGCGGCAGTTGATTTGTGGGCAGCTCACGCAACTCCGCCGGGTAATTAACCTTGTTTAGCAGCTGATAAGTGGGTTCCGTCATCTGTCAGTAAGTCCGGTGCACGACCATCTCCGCAAGCTGGCGTAATGTATACGCATTTTTCGCCAGCGTGTCGAGGCAGTTGATAGCTTCGCGGTATAAATCTTCCGCCAGTCGTTTAGAGGTCTCGAGCCCGATGATCGATGGGTAGGTAGGTTTGTTCCGCGCCCGATCGGCACCGCTGGTCTTGCCCAAAGTGGCGGTGTTGGACACTTCATCCAGTATATCGTCCACGATCTGGAATGCGATACCCAGGTGCCGGGCGTATTGGTCCAAGGCCGCTAATTCGGTGGTATCGGCGTCCCCGGAAAGCGCCCCCAGTTGCACGCAAGCTTGGATCAGCGCGCCGGTTTTTCGCTGATGAATCGCGGCCAACTGATCACGGGACAACTTTCGGCCCACGGCCTCGAGATCCAAGGACTGGCCTCCGGTCATGCCAGCGGTGCCCGCTGCCCGAGCAAGACACTGAACCATACTCAGACGCCGAGGAATATCGGCCGGTGTTGTCAAGTCCGTTGCGAGGATTTCAAACGCCAAGGTGAGCAGCGCGTCACCGGCCAAGATGGCAGTCGCCTCGTCGTAGGCGATGTGGCAGGCTGGTTTGCCGCGTCTCAAGTCGTCATCATCCATCGCTGGCAGATCGTCGTGGACCAGTGAATAGGCATGTATCATTTCCACCGCGCACGCAGCAGTATCCAACAACACGGGATCGGCGTTCACGGCTTCGCCGCTGGCGTACACCAACATTGCCCGCACTCGCTTTCCACCGTTCAGGCACGCATAGCGCATGGCTTCAATTAATCGCTTGGGAGTCGCATCCGTAGCCGATAGAAAACGATCCAAAGCTGCTGCAACGCGGTCTCGGTATTCGCGTTGTATCGTTTCGAAAGAAGCTTTACTCACTCGTCCGGCGAGAATAGTTCAACGGCAAAGTCGCCATTTTTCTTAATCAGCGTCTCCACCCGTTGCTCGGCTTTCTTCAGCGTGGTCTGACAAGTTTTTGCGAGTGCCACGCCGCGTTCAAAGTCCTTGAGTGATTCCTCAAGCGTTTGATCGCCGCGTTCCAGTCTCTCGACAAGCTTCTCGAGCTCGGCGAGAGAGGACTCGAAGTCCGCGAAATCAGACGTTGAATCGTCTTGTTTGGCGCGTTTGGGCACGTGGTTTGGTTGGCGAATTGACCTGTATCAATCGCATTTTAACCCGAATGTGCGAGACTGGCCCGCATTTCTTACTACCGGGCGCTGATATTCACCGGGCCTTTAACCTGTATATTTCACCAGGACGTGCCGTCCCTATTCTTGCCAAGCAACCTGGAGAGTCGAATGTCGCCATTTCAGGGAAGACACACTGCGGATCTCCCCGCTGCCTACTATGAATAGGGGCGGGACTATCCCGGCGCTGGCTCGGTCTCGAACGCCGGTACTGGCGCTTCACGCAACGCATAGCTAAGGCTATGCATTTCGCTCTAGTACGGTGTCCAGTCGCAGGGCAAGTCCCATCGCCATGATCCAGGACCCTTGGCGCAATATACCGGTTTGGGGTTCACGGTTGACCTCAGAAACCGCGCATGCGATCAACAGGCTTGTGCCGGCCGTGCGCGATGCACGGTACCTGGATTTGTTGCCCATGCGCGCTACACGGGTGCGGCTCAAGGCGATAGATGGTGGCTGTGAACGTACCGAGTTGCCGTGGTGCGAGACCTTTGCGACAACACCGCCGCGGTGCATCCGGCCGGGCCGACGCGGTCGACCGCGATGCCGAGCCGCCATCTGTGGACGGGCGATGCATGGTTGACATCGGTTCGGCAAGAATTTAGAATCATTCTAAATCTGGAGATATTCCGTTTTCCAGACGTTGTGTACCTGAAATCATAGACATTCGGAGATCAATGATGGAGTTAAAAGGCAGCAAGACTGAACAAAACCTAAAAGACGCCTTCTCTGGCGAGTCACAGGCGAATCGCCGTTACCTGTACTTCGCGGCCAAGGCGGACGTGGAAGGCTACAACGATGTATCCACCGTGTTCCGCTCGACGGCGGAGGGTGAGACCGGCCATGCACACGGACATTTGGAGTATCTCGAGCAAGTCGGTGATCCGGCAACCGGGCTACCAATCGGTGGCACCTCTGACAACTTGAAGGCGGCGATTGCGGGCGAGACCCACGAGTATACGGATATGTATCCGGGCATGGCGGCGGCCGCACGCGACGAGGGTTTCGGCGAGATCGCCGATTGGTTCGAGACCCTGGCTAAGGCTGAGCGTTCCCACGCGAATCGATTTCAGAAGGCGTTGGATAGCCTGGACTGAATCCGGCTAGACGCGACGCGTGCGTACATTGACAAAGGGCCGGGTCCATCCGGCCCTTTGCTACAAAACGATACGTTAGAAGCCTGATCATGAATGAAACACCCCGTGAAGGAAGTCTTGAGGCACCCGAAAGGCATCCTATCGATCTGCATGACCCATCGTTCTACGACGAAGGTGCACTGTTCAAGGAGATGGAGCGCGTCTTCGACATCTGTCACGGATGCCGCCGTTGTTTTAATTTGTGCAACGCGTTTCCGACCTTGTTCGATGCCATTGACGGATCGGAGACCATGGAATTGGACGGGGTGGCGAAGGAAGTGTATTGGGATGTCGCCGATCACTGTTATCTGTGCGACATGTGCTTTATGACCAAATGTCCGTATGTGCCCCCACATGCCTGGAACGTGGATTTTCCGCACCTGATGCTGCGAGCGAAAGCGGTCAAACACAAGCAAGGCCGGTCAAAAACGCGGGATAAGCTGCTCACCAGCACCGACACCATCGGCAAACTGGCGAGTATTCCGGTGATCGTCAACGTGGTCAATGCCACGAACCGGAATACCATCGGCCGGAAGCTGCTGCAGAAAACGCTGGGCGTGCATCCGGCCGCGAAACTGCCACGTTACCATCACAACACCTTCCGCAAGCGGCACCGCACAAACGATGCACTTCGCGCCGACCCCACAGACGCGACCCGCGGTCAAGTGGTGCTATTTGCCACTTGTTTCGGTCACTACAACGATCCCTCTTTGGGTGAAGATTTGGTCGCAGTTTTCGAACACAATGGGATTCCTGTTACGCTGGCGGACAAGGAGCGGTGTTGCGGTATGCCGAAGCTGGAATTGGGTGATTTCGCGGCGGTGACCAAGGCCAAGGACGCAAATATACCGGTGCTCGCGGAATTAGTTGATGCGGGATGGGACATCGTGGCACCGGTGCCGTCTTGCGCATTGATGTTCAAGCAAGAGTTGCCCCTGATCTTCCCCGACGATGCAGCGGTCAAAAAGGTTCAGCAGGCGATTTTCGATCCGTTTGAGTATCTCGCGATGCGGCACAAGGGCGGTAAGCTGAACATTAATTTTCAAAACTTCCTGGGCAAGATTGCCTATCACGTGCCGTGCCACCTGCGGGTGCAGAATATAGGACTGAAAACGCGTGACATGCTGTCGCTGGTCCCGGACACCACCATCGAAGTAATCGAACGTTGTTCGGGACACGACGGTACCTATGCGGTCAAGCAGGAATTTCATGAGACCTCGATGAAGATCTGCCGCCCGGTGGTGGACCGGGTCCGCCAATTGGGGGTTGATCACTACATGAGTGATTGTCCGATGGCGGGCGATCAGATCGCCAATGGATTGCACGACGGTAGTGAACCGAAACATCCGATGGCGTTGCTGCGTCATGCTTATGGATTATAGATGTACGGTCAGTACGGTCACGGAAAATGAGGTGAGACATTGAAAAAACTAACGCGCGAAGATTTATATTCTCTCGAGAAATACGCCGAGTTGCGTCCCGACTTTCGTACCCGGGTAATGGCACATAAGAAAAATCGCGTCGTGCATATCGGAGATCATGCCACTTTGTATTTTGAGGATCGCCTGACAGTGCAGTATCAGGTTCAAGAAATGCTGCGTATTGAACGTATTTTTGAGCCGGGCGGTATCGACGAGGAACTCACCGCATACAATCCGCTGATTCCCGATGGGCAGAACCTGAAAGCGACATTTATGATTGAGTATCAGGATGTTGAGGCGCGGAAGGAGGCCTTGGCGCAGTTTGTCGATATCGAAGATCGCGTCTGGATGAGGGTGAATGGTTTTGAGCCGACTTGGTCGATTGCCGACGAAGACCTGGAACGCGACACCGCGGATAAGACATCGGCAGTGCATTTCCTGCG
>CALZGZ010000108.1 GCA_945787105.1 uncultured Gammaproteobacteria bacterium | reverse complement strand
TTGTTGCGCTCGATTAATTCGTAGTTCATCTCGAAGTCGTGATCGGGATTCACCGCGCCACTTTTCGGTGTCAGATCGCGAACGTGACCATACGATGCCATAGCCTGAAACTCTTCACCTCGGTATTTGGTGATGGTTCTGGCCTTGGCGGGTGATTCAACGACGATCAGGTTCTTAGGCATATTGCGTTGGTTGGACTAGCAGCAACTTGCAATGGCAATCTTTGACACTGCTGAAAATCATAGACTGTTTTTGCGCGCGGGGACAGAAAGTCCCCGGTCTTTATTATTGTAATTTGGCATTAACACCATTCAAGACCACATCCTCCATCCACGCATATATGTCTTCCTGTCCCGGCTGGTTGCATAACACCATCATTGTGACCCACTTGATGTGATTCAAGTCAATCTCTTCTACCTCCAATGCCATTACTCGATCGATTACTACCTCGCGGGTTGGCGCATCCAATACTCCGGACTGCTCTAAGGACAATAGAAATCCCCTGGTCTCAGTGTGTAGTTTACGCATCTCTTCCGCTGCATAATGGCGAATGGATTTTTTGCCGATACTCATTGGAGGCGGATAATCGGGATCACACATATCCGAAAGGTCCTGCAGCCAGTCAAAAGCCTTATTGATTTCGCGATGCTCAAAACCGGCCTGGAATAGTTCCGCGGTTAATGTTTGATGATCCTTCTGCGACTCAGGTTCCTCAACCATATAGTTTTCGAATAAGTACATGAGAACGTCTAGTACGTTTTCTTTCATCGGTACGCCTTAGCGTTTAGTTCTTGGAACTTGGACATATCCCCCGCCGGCAAACGACTCGACCCACCCGTTGATCTCCATCTGTAACAGCATGGAGCAAACCGAGTCCGTCGTCAATCCACTACGGGCTACCAAGATATCTACAGTGACCGGTTCATGCCCCATGTGCATCAGTAAACCTTCATAAGGTCCTGATTCGAGTTCGGGTTGGTCACGTGAAATATTCTTGGGCCGGTTATCGACTGGCAGTTCTTCCAGCACATGCTCCAGGCGGTCAATGAGCTTCGCACCCTGCCGAATCAATTCGTGACAGCCCCAAGACTGTGGCGACTGGATAGGTCCCGGTATGGCGAATACTTCACGATTTTGCTCCGCTGCCAGGCGGGCGGTGATCAGTGACCCGCTCCTGCGGTTCGCCTCCACAACTACTGTACCCAGCGACAGTCCGCTTATAATGCGATTCCTCTGTGGAAAGTGTTCCCGCCGTGGCGCTGTTCCCACCGGAAACTCAGACACCAAGGCGCCACATCCCGAGATGCGCGATGCAAGTTTACGGTGCCGGCGAGGATAGACTTCATTCAAGCCATGGGCCGCGACGGCAATGGTGTTGCCGTGTCCCTCGATAGCACCATGATGGGCCGCGGCGTCGATACCCAGCGCCAATCCGCTGGTGACCGTGATGCCGCAACCAGCAAGGCCCGATGCAAGGGCCATCGCGATCCGGCGTCCGTAGGGGGTGGCGTTGCGGCTGCCCACGATTGACACCTGTGGCGCGTCGAGAGCGTCGGCATCACCCCAAATATATAGCAACAACGGGGGATTCGCGATTTGTTTGAGGAGCTTGGGAAAACGCGGATCGACAAAGGTCAGTATGTGGTGGTTGGGATGATTCGCCCAGGCCAGATCGCGATCGATATCGGACCGGTAACATCGCGATGTGCGAAAAGAGTGAATTGGGCGCAGCCGTCCGGAGTCAAGCACACCCTCGGGTGTGTGGAATCGGCGCAGTAGCGCATGCTTGGTCTTCAGGCCCACACCGACGATGTGGTGCAATTGAATCCATGGCCTCAAGTCTTCTGTCGACCGCTCATCCTTGAGCATATTTTGTCTCCTACCCGATCTACAGCCGTTACGGAGTCTCTACTATGTCGAGTACATGTATCGGTCGCACGGCTTTCATCACCAACGCGTAACTAACCTTTTCGAACGCGCGAAATACCATTAGCAGGCCTGATTCTTCGTTCGGGATCCTGAATGTCTCTCGGGTCACCGGATCATGCGCCAGTCCGGCGTCACGCAGAACGCGTAACACATGCCCGGGCTCAATGTTCTCACGCGTGCCAACACTTATCACCACCACTGACAGAGGGCCGACTTCCGCGACGCCACCAGGCGCGTCAACGATGAAACCGCGCACGTCATATTCTGGAGCGTTTGGGGTGAAGTAGGGTAAGCCGATATCATCAGGGGTCGGAATCATTCGATCGCCCGGACTGACTTCGCCGTGGGATCGAATCACCTCCATTCTGGCGGTCTCACCTGGAGTGAGCATCCGTGCGTCACCCACATGGGTCGCCTGCTGTCCTAGAAATTCACCGGTCGCTGGATCGATGAATCTTCTCCCTGGCCTAAGAATACGATAGAACTTGGCGTCGGTTTCTGGCAGTCCCCGCGCGTACAGAATACTGTATGGGCCCAGCGCGATCTTGCCGTCCGCACCGATCGCCACGTGGCCGGCATCTTTTAATCCACCTTTTTCGATGACCAGTGGCGAGCTCAAGAACGGCTGGATGGCGCTGGGTGGAATGGTGGGAATGGCGGCCTCTAAGGGCTCTGCATAGATGGCGGGCGATAGTTTGACCACCTTGCGACGCAGGACCTTTAATTCTGGTGAACCGTCCACCATATTCATAACCAGTACATCGCCTGGATAGATAAGGTGTGGATTCTTTATCGCTGCATTTCGTTGCCAGATTTCGGGCCAACGCCAAGGATCTTTCAAAAAGCGCGCGGCGATTCCCCACAATGTATCTCCTTGCTGCACGGTGTAGCGTTTTGGGTGGTCGGCGCGAAGCTCCGGTGAGGTGGTGGCCGCCCAACTGGAAACGCACGATGTAAGCAGGAAAACGAACAATACGCGCGGGATGTAAGCACGATAAGCCATGGGCGTTTTATACTTTGGGTGGTGTGGTGATGAGTATCATTTAGTGTTGAAACAGGCGCCTAGTGCGAGTCTAGCCGATCTATGCGCTAACGCCAATGTGAAACGTCTTTTTATTCAGCATCATCCAGAAAAATAGTAGAATATCCATTAAGTTGCAACATCTCGCGAATCAATCTTGATGGCGGTCTTGGATATCCTGGTTTACCCCGATCCGCGGTTACGTGAAATAGCGGAGCCTGTTGTTCGTGTAGATGACAATATTCGCACGTTGGTGGACGACATGGCGGAGACGATGTATCAGGCCCCGGGTATCGGGCTGGCCGCGATACAAGTTAACATTCCGAAGCGAGTGATTATTATAGATCTCTCCAAGGATCAGAGTGAGTTGCAGGTGTTCATCAACCCACAGATCGTCGAGCGCGACGGCACACAGGAGATCGAAGAGGGTTGCTTATCGGTGCCTGATGTGTTCGCGCCGGTGCGGCGCGCCGAGTCGATACTGGTAAGGGCGCTGAATCGTGACGGCGACCGATTTGAAATGCGGGTCGAAGGGCTTTTGAGTGTCTGCATCCAACATGAGATTGATCACCTCGATGGGAAGGTTTTCGTGGACTATTTGTCGCGCTTGAAGCGGGAGCGGATTCGCAAGCGCCTGCAGAAACAAGCCAAACGTGGCGTGCATCCGGCGCCGGCGGGAGACGCCGTTACGCTGTAAATTAGGACGCCTTCACTCATACTTTTTGTCGGGTTCTGATACGCATGACGCTGCGAGTGGTTTTCGCCGGCACTCCCGAGTTTTCAATTCCGTGCTTGCGCGCGCTCCTCGATCGCAATTTCGATGTGGTGTCTGTATTTACCCAGCCCGATCGACCTGCCGGTAGAGGTCGACGTTTGCAACCATCACCGATTAAACAACTGGCAGCGCAACGGGGGATACCGGTCTACCAGCCCGTCACTTTGAAAGGGCAAGCGCCGCTGCTCCAATCCATGGGTTGTAATGTGATGGTCGTAGTTGCCTACGGTTTGTTGTTACCGATAGAAATTCTCACAGTGCCTGCCTTGGGTTGTATAAACGTGCATGCCTCTTTATTACCGCGTTGGCGCGGCGCGGCACCGATCCCACGCGCCATCGAATGGGGCGATGCAGAGACCGGCGTAACCATCATGCTGATGGAACAAGGATTGGATACCGGTCCGATTCTGTCCGTGCGTGAGACGCCAATAAGCGATGACGACACCTCAGGGACCATTCACGACCGTCTGGCGCAGCTTGGTGCGGATTTGTTGATTGACACTTTGCCGCGGTGGGCGAACAAAGAGATCGAACCAGTACCCCAGGATTCAACTCGAGCAACGCAGGCACCGAAGTTAAAAAAACATGAAAGCAGCATTGACTGGCATCGTCTAACGCTTGAGACTCGGCGGAAGATCAAGGCCCTCAATCCATGGCCAGTGGCGCAAACTCGACTGCGAGGACAACGCATCCGACTTTGGGATGCCGTTGTTGGTGACAAGCGCGTTGATGAACCACCCGGCACTATTACGCATATAGATGAACAGGGGATCGCGGTGCAATGCGGTGACGGGATTTTGATCATTACGGAGTTGCAACGCGAAGGTGGGCGCCGTCTACGTGCGACGGACTTTATCAACGGATTCCCGATGGAACCCGGCGAACGATTCGATAATGTTTATGACCGATAGTGTGCTCGTTAAAGCAGATAGCCAGCCGCCATCCGCACAACTGCGTTTATGGGCAGCCCGCGCGGCCTCTGAAGTTATCGACGCTGGCCGATCAAGCCACGATGCTATCTCTGGTGTTTTGTTAACGAATCCCGCGTCCGACCGTGATCAGGCCTTGGTCAAGGAGATGGCGTTGGGTGTTATCCGCTGGTATTGGACGCTGGAGGAAATCTTACAACAATTGCTAAAGACGCGTATCCGCAACAAAGATCGAGATATCTTCTTATTACTCATGATTGGTGTGTATCAACTCAAGTTCATGCGGGTACCCGCCCACGCTGCGGTTGACGCCACGGTTCAGGCCTGTGAGCCGGCAGGAAAGCCCTGGGCCAAGAGCCTCGTCAATGGCGTATTGCGAAACTACGCGCGCCGCTCGGCGGATATTGATCGACAGCTTACCAGCGATGCGGCCCTTAGCGCTCATCCGGATTGGATACGCGCGCACGTGGTTGCCGCATGGCCACAAGCGTGGAAACAGATTCTTGATGCCAATAACGCCCATCCGCCAATGTGTCTCCGAGTTAATCTTGGCCGCATCGAGCGAAATGATTATCTTGTTCAGTTACGGAAAGCTGGGATTGAAGCCGTTATCGATCCGCACGGGGCGACCGGTTTGATCGTAGACAAACCGTTGGCAGTGGAATCGTTGCCCGGGTTCTTCAAGGGATGGGTCTCAGTACAAGATACGGCGGCGCAACTCGTGGTACCCGCTCTCAACTTACAGCCGGGTCAGCGCGTGTTGGATGCGTGCGCGGCGCCGGGCGGTAAGACTGCACATATGCTAGAGTCGCAGCCGGCGTTGTTAGAAGTGATTGCTGTCGACATCGACCGTGAGCGTGTTAAACGCCTACGCCAGACACTCGACCGGCTGCAACTTACGGCGCAGTGCATCGCGGCGGATGTTACCCAAATAGACACTTGGTGGGACGGTGTACCTTTTGACCGAGTGTTGATCGATGCGCCTTGCAGCGGATCCGGGGTCATCCGGCGCCATCCGGATATTAAGCACAATCGCCAGCCCATGGATGTTGAAGCCTTATGCGAAATACAGGCACGCTTGTTGGAGTCATTATGGCCAGTGGTAGCCGCCGCGGGCAGACTTATGTACGTGACGTGCTCAGTGTTTCCGGAGGAAAATCAAAACCAGATATACGCATTCCTGGATCGCCATCCGGAGGCGATTGTTGAATCGCTACCCATGCAGGCGGGAATCGACTGTGCGGTGGGCCGGCAGACTCTGCCGGGAGTCCACGATATGGACGGTTTTTTCTTTTCTATGCTCAAGCGTTGTAACGACTGAGCCGAGAGTTACAGATGATGCGGAAACTGTTGGCGGTCAAACCCATCAATTTCAAGGGACGTATCCTGGGCGTGTCCGCCGCGTTGGCGCTGATGTTGGGGACAGTTCCACTGGCTTTTGCCGAGTTTACGGTGCGCAAGGTGGAGATCCAGAACGTTGCAGACCGATTATTGGTATCGGCGGACGTAGATCTCGGCCTGACCAAAGAAGTCGAGGACGCTGTGAACAATGGCGTACCTTTGGTACTGCTGACAGAATTTAAAATAATTCGTAGCGGTTTGCTGTGGGACGCGGATATCGATCAAATAAAAACCCGTTCACGGTTGCGGTATCATGCGTTGTCGGACCATTACATCGTCGAAACCTCGAGGTCCGAAGGTATTGAAATGTTTCGCTCGGTGGACGATGCGCTCAGGCGTATTGGCACGTTAAGGAATATAACCCTTGCGTTACCAAAGACGCGCGCAGAAAGTCGCCATCAACTGGCGGTACGCAGTCGTCTGGACATTGACGCGTTGCCCGGACCATTGCGACCAATGGCTGTTCTATCGTCGAATTGGCGGTTGAATAGCGACTGGACACACTGGAAGATCCTCCCGTGATTCGCTCGCTATTCGGCACTTTATCTGTGGTGATTCTTTTGCTGGTGTTGGTGCTGGCGCTGCTGTTACTGACGTCGGCGGCGCAACACGCTGACATCTCCGGCGAATTCTATTCGACTTTACTCCTAGTCAATGTACTGGGTATTGTGTTGCTGGCGGGGTTGGTCACCGTCAACGTATGGCATCTGTACCGCCAGTTCAGGGCGCAAGCGCTGGGCTCTCGCTTAACGATGCGTCTTTTAGGGATGTTTGTTTTGTTGGCTGGCATTCCGTTGGCGGTTGTTTACTATTTCTCGGTGCAGTTTCTAAGCAAGGGCGTGGACAGTTGGTTTGACGTTCGCGTTGAGCAGGCAATCGGTGATGCCTTGTTACTAGGGCGTACTACCTTGGAAGTGCTGAAGCAGGATGTGGTTGACGACGTTTCAGAGGGGGCGGCAAGCGTAACCGAAACCCCGAGTTCATTGGAAATCATCCGGTTGCTTGACGAGTTACGAGAACGAGGCGGATATTCCGAGGTCAGCCTGTTTACGTTAACCGGGCGCATTGATGCGTTTAGCAGCCAAGACCCTCAATCGTTAGTACCGGATACACCGGATGAAAGCGTGTTAACCCGGGTACAAAAGCGAGAGGCGTACGCCAGCCTGGAGCCGATATCCGAAAACGCGCAACAGCTGCGTATCGTGGTACCGGTTCTGCCAACCGAGGTGGGTAAACCGGTCCGCGCATTGCAAGCACTCAAACCTCTACCGCTACGTTACGCAAACCTGTCGGAGCGGATAGAATCGGCTTCAACCCAGTATAAGCAGATGGTCTTTTCACGGGGGCCTCTCAAGTTCAGCCTGATCCTCACCTTGACTTTGGTCACCTTGGCCGCGTTGCTCCTTTCAGTGTGGGCGGCCATATACATTTCCCGACTGGTATCCGCGCCGCTACGGGACTTGGCGGAGGGTACGGGAGCGGTCGCACGGGGTAACTACAATAAGGAACTGCCGGTAACCAGCAGCGACGAGTTTGGGGTACTGGTCAAGTCTTTCAACGAGATGACGCAACGAATCAACGAGGCACAAAACACGGCGCGTCGGAGTCAACGTGAAGCGGAAGAACAACGTACTTATCTGGAGACTGTTTTGGCGCACTTGTCCTCCGGTGTGTTGTCGTTTGATACTGACTTGAATTTGCTGACGCAAAACACCACGGCGAGCCAGATTTTCGGAATTACATTTGCGGAAAGCGATGACCGTTCAGTAGGCGCCATCAAGAAAGAGTATCCGCGTTTCGAGTCGCTGTTTGCGGTGATTGAGGATTCTATGAATAAAGGCCTGGATGAATGGCAACATCCGGTCACGCTCTTCGGCGCTCGCGGCCGTCAGATTTTGATCGTGCGGGGGACTAAGCTGCCTGGAAAGCGAGGTGGGTACGTAGTGGTGTTTGATGATGTAACCGACTTGATACAAGCCCAACGTGATGCCGCGTGGGGCGAAGTAGCGAGGAGGTTGGCGCATGAGATCAAGAATCCACTCACGCCGATTCAGTTGTCGGTGGAACGCATAAGACAAAAGT
>CALZGZ010000107.1 GCA_945787105.1 uncultured Gammaproteobacteria bacterium | reverse complement strand
TCGTCCAGTCGCCCGATCTCTTCGCCAGCTTCCGCGATCCTTGGTGCAATATCCGGGCTCGTATTTCTCACCAGGCGGCGCCAAATTCTGAGTCCGCGGCATAACATCAGGCATTGAGCCGAAGTGACGAATTACAGCGTGTTACCGCAGTCACGCCTATCCCTGCCCTGGCTGATTCTCGCACCGCAGGGGAACCAGCCACCCGATCCTTTCGCCATCATCCGGGATCCTTGGTGCACTATACGGCCTATCCCGTATAGTGCACCCGCGACCGTGAACGCTAGATGGAATTTGGCAACATCAACTCTGCTGGGTGCGGATTGAGATGGACCTGGCCATCAATGTAGGAGGCAGATGTTTTCGCAGGTGATGTTTGCGCAGGGGAATTGGAACTCGGACCGCGTTCCAGTGATGAAGTAGTCCCGATTGTGGCCCCGGCATAACGGACCTTTGCACCCAGCAGGTGCTGGAACCGATCCTCACCGCCAGCAGGGCAACTCTTTGGCCCACAATTAAGTGTTGGCGCCCATCACCCGTGCGCGACGCAACGTCAGTTGTCCTGGCTCTTCCTGCGCGGCAGGTGCCATATCGCGTTCCGCCCACCCGTTTGTGTTCGCCGTCACCACATCTGCCATCAACTCAATATGATTAGGGTCCGCATTTAAACAGGGAATATATTGAAACCGTTCGCCCCCTGCTGCCAAGAAAAAATCCCGGTTCTGTTGGTCGATCTCTTCCAGAGTCTCCAGGCAATCGGCGGCGAAACCCGGGCACACCACATCTACGGCCTTCACCCCTTGGCCCGGTAATTCTTTCAATACATGATCACAATACGGTTGTAACCACGGTTCGCGGCCGAATCGTGATTGGAACACCACCATCCATTGCGTCGCTTCCAGATTCAGCGCCTCTGCAACGAGGCGCGCGGTCTTCTGGCATTGACAGTGATAGGGGTCACCGCTCATGAGATATCTTTGAGGTACGCCATGAAAGGAGAGCAGCAAGCGCTCTGCGCGACCATGTTGTTGCCAGTGATCACGAATCTTGGTTGCGAGCGCCTCGATGTAACCTGGATGGTCATGATACGCATTGATGAAGCGCAGTTCGGGCACCCACCGCCAGTGACGAAGCGTATCGGCAACGGCGTCGAACACCGAACCCACGGTGGTGCCGGAATATTGGGGATACAGGGGCAATATAACCAAACGACGCGCACCATTTAGGCGCAATCGCTCAAGTCCATCTTTTATCGACGGTTGACCATAACTCATCCCCAACTCCACATTCACAAGTCCTGGATAGCGGCTCGCCAACAATTCCCTCAGCGCCTTTGTTTGCTGCTGTGAAATCACCATCAGCGGAGATCCAGCTCCGGTCCATATTTTCCGATAGGATTCGGCACTGCGCTTGGGGCGAACGTTTAGAATTATCAACCGCAAGATCAACCACCAAGCTAACCGCGGGAACTCTACGACCCGCGGGTCGGATAGAAACTGTTTGAGATAACGGCGCAGGCTCCCCGCAGTGGGCGCATCCGGGGTCCCCAAGTTAACCAACAACACACCGATCCCGGCCGGCGCGTCGTGGCGAAACTCCGCGTCGCCCAAGTACCGGCTCATGACTGCAATCGCTCACTCATCGTTGGAAGTATACTTGAATCGGCCGTTATCATCGTGTGTATACGTTTGAAGCTGACGCCGGCCCTAGATGCCGTCCTCACGGTGCCAGATCGCCGCTTTATATGTACGCTCGAGCTCACGATGCTGACGTGCTGTCATTGGATACCGGCAGGATAATGGCGTTGAGAGATCATGAACCATAGTAGTTGCCTTTGATCTGAGAGTCCGCGGCTCATTGACTCGAGTCTTATGACGTCCGGAACCGGTCCAGAGCGGCTGTAGCAGTCGATCAGAAATTGTTGTTTTGAGCGGCCGGTGTGCACCTCATCACCGTCGTTCGTAAGTTTTACAAAATGAATTACAACAGTATTGGACGGTACTTCCGTAGTGTGCCCGAAGCAGACTTTATCCGGCCTCGTCTCGTAACGCGCTCAGAAGTGCGTGGCACGTTCGCCATTGAGCGATCAGGACCTTCGTTCAGGAAGTTGCTAAAGCAAGACCTGAGCGCCTTCACATGACGGCGCTTACAAGTAAAACAGCGGTTGAACGACTTCGTCTAGTCGACGATGTGGTAGACCGGAGCCTTCTCCATTTCCCACTCGCTGGACTTCCGATCGTAACGGGATAAGGTGAAGCAGTGCCAATCCTGATCGTCCAGCTTTGGATGATCCGCCCGGTAGTAGTAACCCGGCCACCGGGTTTCCGTGCGGAACATGGTGTGGTGGGTCACGGACTCTGAGGCCAGCAGCCGGTGTCGAAGCTCCCATGCCCGCTGAAGCTGGTGCAGGTCTTCAGCTCCAAGATAGTTGAGGTCTTCCCGTAACATACCCAGCAGCTCCAGTCCGCGGGTGAGCAACGGCTCGTTGGTGGTGTAGTGGGAGCTGATGCCGCCCACATACTCATCCATGATCTTCTCGAGACGTTGCAGGCCACTGATTGGCAGCAGGTAGCTCGGCGAAACGGTGCCGGCGACGATCTCATTGCGACCAACCTGATAGGTCTCAAGGGGCTTGAAAATCTCCTGCTTGAGGTCTTCGTATTGCCTTTCACTGACCTTGGGCTGCTCGTTGCGAAGATCATTTATGTAGTTGACCGCTGCCTTTGCGGCGATGCGGCCTTCGGTGAAAGAACCCGACGAGAACTTGTGCGCGCTGCCGCCGATCGTGTCACCGGCACCGAACAGACCCTCGACGGTCATCATCCGGTTGTATCCCCACTGGTACTCGTCAGGCGCATAGTCCGACGGTCCACTGGCCCATGCTCCCGAGCAGGTGGCGTGGGAGCCCATGACGTACGGCTCTGACGTGGTGAGCTCGGGGTTGATGTGCTTGGGGTCGATGTTCTGCGATGCCCAGACAACTGCCTGCCCGATGGTCATACCGAGGAAATTCTCCCAACCCACGGTCTCTTTGTGCGGGTCCTGGAAGGCTTCCTTGGTCACCATGCGGATGGGGCCTCTGCCGGCTTTCATCTCCTCGAGGAAGGCGTGGTTACGCAGGCAGGTGGGCACTGGATGACGATCAATGTAATCCCCCACCAGTTCCTTGGTGTGGTCGTACCACTTGGATTCGTACTCTTCCCCGTAGGCGTTCTCGGTGTAGGTTTTCAAGTGCAGGAAGTAGGCGCCGACCGGGCCGTAACCGTCCTTGAATCGGGTCAGGACGATGCGGTTCTCCATCTGTGTCATCTTGGCGCCGGCGAGAATCGGCAACGCATAAGCAGAGGCGCTACTCCACGGGGCGTACCACGTTCTTCCCATGCCCTCGCCCACTGCGCGGGGCTTATAGATGTGCGAGGCACCACCGGCGCATACGATAACGACCTTGGCGCGGAATACGTAGAAATCCCCGGTCCGAACGTTGAAGCCGACAGCGCCGCCGACCCGGTTGGGTTTCGACTCATCCATCAAAAGGTGAGTGACCATAATCCGGTTGTAGACTTCGGTAGCGGCCTTGCGGGCGGCCTCAGCGACGATGGGCTTAAAGCTCTCGCCATGAATCATGATCTGCCACTTGCCTTCGCGCTGGTAACGCCCCGTTTCCGGGTCTCGCATAATGGGAAGGCCCCACTCCTCGAACTTGTGTACGGTGGAGTCCACATGCCGGGCGATGTCGTAACCCAGATCTTCCCGTACGAGACCCATGAGGTCGTTGCGGGCATAGCGCACGTGATCTTCGGGCCGATTCTCGTCCCACTGCATACCCATGTAGCAGTTGATGGCATATAGACCTTGGGCGACCGCGCCACTGCGTTCGATATTTGCCTTCTCGACGCAGATAATCTTCAGATCGCGTCCCCAGTACCTGGATTCGTAGGTTGCGCCGCAGCCAGCCATACCGCCACCGACGACGAGCACATCGGAATCTACATGAATCGTTTTACGCCGACTGAACAGTCCCACTAGACCACCTCCTGCTTCAATTGGTCCGGCCTCAGCGCGGGCAGACCGCCGCTTATGTTTAGCGCATCCGGTTCGTGTGCGAGTTCCTGGGATTTCATGGCCTTTTCACTGGGCACCTCCAGCTGAGCCGGCGATGGGATGGATCCCCATTGTGTAGTACGGATCGGTGAAACGAAATTCTTGTCGCGGCCGTCGCGGAACTTGATCTTCCACGAAATCGTACCCTTCTCTTCTTCTCGGAGCACCCGAACGCTGTGACCAAGGGGGGCGAAATCGGCGTAGCCGCGGCAGTCGATGGCGTTTTGCGGACAAGCCTTCACACAGGAGTAGCACTCCCAGCACATATTGGGCTCGATGTTGTACGCGCGGCGATAGGTTTTGTCGATGTGCATGATGTCGGACGGGCAGATATCTACGCAGTGTCCGCAACCATCGCAGCGAGTCATGTAGACGAATGTCGGCATTGTATTCCCTAATCTTATCTAGTTGAGTCCAGCCATCCTAATAGCTCGAAGAACAAATGATCGTTCAATCAAAATTGGATAGCGCAATTAATAATTCTGGGGTAGCCGATCCACGCTACCAAAAACTTCGGGTCTGTCAGCTGGTGCCGGCAAGTTGCTTCTCGAACCGTCCGCTTCAGCCACGCGCTTCTGCAGGGCCGCTGCGGGCTTGAAGAACATGTGTGAGAACTTGGACCACGGAATACCTGCGAACAGCACAGTCGTGGCAATAACAAATAGAATGAAGAACAAGACTGCCAGCCCGGAAGCGCCAACCGACTGGAAGAAAGACCAGATCAGCGCGAATGTCGCGCTCGCCAGCAGCGAGAGGATGAAAAGGTCGGCACGCACAACGCGGAACGGAGAATTGCCCTCGGCGGCGACATCGACTCGCATGAAGAACCAGAACCAGTAACCGCCCGCGCAAACCATCAGAGCCCCGATGTGCCAAAGCGCCGGCAAAATGAACGGTGCCGGGGTGGCGGAAGTCGGGTATCCGAAAACCATAATGGCAGCCGTTATAACGTACGCTACAAAGCCGTACATGGTTAGGAGATGGGCGACTCTGCGGCGCGCGTTGCAGAATTCCGAGGATGTCAGAACCTCCGAGAAGGCCGTCTTTACCGCAAGGGACGCAACTTCCCCGCCGCTAAGCTGCTTTGAACCTTTAGTTGTCGCGCTCCGCCAGTTCTCAAAAAAGTATTTGGCACTCTTCTTGTGAAGAACATCAAACAGCGTACCAGCCGCGACCAGAACTACCATTAAGACGACGTAGGTTTTTGTGGCCCAGGGAGGTATGGTTGCCGCAAGCTCGGCGAAGGGATTAGTGAACATGAGACTTTGGTTCTCCAGGGAGAATTCCTTATATCGTGAGGATTGTGAGGGAATCTCGGTTGTCGTTCAACCTGAAATGGTTTGTGGGGGCATAGGTCAACAGTCGAGATAACCGTCATGGCGGCCCTGGAAGCGTTGGTCTGACAGGTTTTGATGTCCGAGCAACTTGGGGGATTTGAAAAAGCCTGCAAATTCCTAGCTGCACCTGCGCGCATGGAGATGTCATTTCGACCTGATCATGAACGGCCGCTTTTGTTTGCGCAATTGTCATTTCTGATTTCGGGCGCCAAAATATTTTTCGTAAAGTGCGCGACCCACAAAGCGGGAACGGCGGCGTGTTACACGCCGCCGTTCGTTTTTTTTGTCACGAAGAGCTGTTGAAGCTCATCTCATGATCTGATCTGACGCTTAGTCAGTTTCGTTTCAGCGGCTTGCGATTTATCCTCCGCGTCGGTGTTGAACCGCGTCGAAGCGGTCGAGGGTCATCACCTTGCTCCATGCAGCAACAAAGTCATTAACGAACTTCTCTTTACCGTCGTTAGCGGCATAGACTTCCGCAACGGCTCGCAACTCGGAGTTTGACCCGAAGATAAGGTCAACTGGAGTGGTTGTCCATCTGAGCGTACCCGTGCTGCGATCATAACCCTCGTAAACGCCGAGCTCTGAAGACATTTTCCACTGCGTCGACATGTCGAGCAGGTTGACGAAGAAATCATTGACCAACGTGCCGGGCTGGTCGGTAAACACACCGTGTTTAGCCTGTCTAGCATTGGCATTCAGGGCTCGCATGCCGCCGACCAGCACTGTCATTTCGGGCACAGTCAAATTCAACAGCGCGGACTTTTCCACCAGCATCTCTGCAGGGGAGTCGTAGTTAGTGTTACCGAAGTAGTTGCGAAAACCGTCTGCGGTCGGTTCGAGCACGGCAAACGAGTTGACATCCGTTTGTTCTTGCGAGGCGTCCATGCGTCCCGGCGTGAATGAAACCTCAACGCTGTGCCCGGCTTTTCTAGCCGCCTCTTCAATAGCGGCGGCGCCACCAAGAACAATCACATCGGCTAGCGAAACCTTCTTGCCACCCGACGCCGATTTATTGAACTCTCCCTGAATGGTTTCCAGCGTCTTCAATACCTTAGCCAGCTCATCCGGATTGTTGACTGCCCAATCCTTTTGGGGCGCGAGTCGGATTCGTGCTCCGTTCGCTCCACCGCGCATGTCGGAGTCACGGAAGGTAGAGGCCGACGCCCAGGCAGTTCTGACCAGTTGAGGAATGGACGTACCCGATTCAAGTATCCTAGATTTCAGATTTAATATGTCCTTGGCGTCAATCAACTCATGATCAACGGCCGGGATGGGGTCTTGCCAGGGTAGTTCCTCGTCAGGCACTTCGGTGCCGACGTAGCGGGCGCGAGGGCCCATGTCGCGGTGGGTGAGTTTGTACCAGGCCTTCGCAAACGCGAGGTCAAACTCTTTCGGATTTTTCAGAAAACGCTCGGAAATCTCTCGAAAGCCTGGATCTCTCTTAAGCACGAGGTCCGTCGTGAACATGATAGGGGCATGTCGCTTGGCTGGGTCGTGGGCATCCGGTACGAGGTTAGAAGCGTTTTTATCCTTAGGAATCCACTGCACCGCACCGGCGGGGCTTTTCGTTTGTTCCCACTCGAATCTAAAAAGAAAATCGAGGTACAGCATCGACCATGCGGTCGGCGTGGAGGTCCAGGCGCCTTCCAAACCACTGGTGATAGTGTCGGCTCCATTACCGCTACCGCACTTGTTTACCCAACCGAAGCCTTGTTCTTCAATGCCTGCAGCAGCGGGCTCCGGGCCCACGCAATCTGCCGGCTTGGCGGCACCATGGGCTTTGCCTAATGTATGCCCGCCAGCGATGAGTGCGACGATCTCTTCGTCGTTCATCGCCATGCGGCCAAACGATCCACGAATGTCTTTCGCTGCAGAGATCGGGTCGTGATTGCCGTTCGGCCCTTCCGGATTCACATAGATTAATCCCATCTGAACGGCGGCTAGTGGTTTTTCGAGTTTTCCGTCTTTGTCATACCGCTTATTGTTGGCGAGCATTTCGGTCTCGGGTCCCCAATAAACCAGGTCAGCCTCCCAGTCGTCTTCACGTCCGCCGGCGAAGCCGTAGGTTTCAAAACCCATGGACTCCAGCGCGACATTACCTGCCAGGATCATCAGGTCAGCCCAGGAGACATTACGTCCGTATTTTTGCTTTATTGGTTAGAGCAATCGGCGCGCCTTGTCCAGATTGGCATTGTCTGGCCAGCTGTTTAGTGGCTCGAACCGTTGTTGACCGCCGTCGGCGCCGCCTCGACCATCGTGTACTCGGTAAGTCCCTGCGCTGTGCCACGCCATTCGAATCATAAATGGCCCATAGTGACCATAGTCTGCGGGCCACCAGTCTTGAGACGTCTTCAACACCGTCTCGATATCCCGTTTCAAGGTATTGAGATCGACACCTTTGAAGGCCTCAACATAGTCGAAATCATCGCCATAAGGATTGGACTCGGCCGCATGTTGGCGAAGTGGTTGCAGATTCAGCTGTTCTGGCCACCAGAACTGATTTGACTTTGCCAGACCACCCGCTGCGACCGAGCTTGCTGGCGCAAGTGCCGTTATTGTTACTACAAGAGCGGTGAACAAAGGTATCGCTTGTCTACGTATTATCGTTGTCTCCTCGCGGTAATAGCAGTGCGTGAATGATTCAGGAACATTGTCGTGACAACATCTGAATTTCGTTGGTTTGTCTTTCGGTAAGATATACGGCGTGTCGATAAAAAATAATGATATCTAAATCATAAAGCACGATCGTACGCCATGCCCTCAAATTATCACGGTGAACTACGCCAAGCATTTAGACGTGCTACTAAATAATGGCTACTGTAGTCACACGTTATTCCTTTGTATTCTGTACTTGCTGTCGTGAAAATTCTGTGAATAACTAAGGTGTTTGAATTATTGCCGCAACGGGTTGTGGGTCAGCACGTCCCGATCTTACGAGGGTCCGCATTGAGTTGCGATTTCAGCCTATCGCGCTGCAACATCGTTGCATCACACAGAGTCAGTGTCAGATGCCCGCAACGAGGACATGCCCGAAACTGCCATTCACCAATCTGACTAGAAATTCTCGATTTGGCCAAATACCGGACCTTTGACACTTCAAATCGGTCGTTGTTTCAACACTTGAACGTCGACGCGGACTTACATAAGATCCTCGAAGGCACGCTCGTTCACCGTCCAGCCCAGTAGGTGAAGCTCCTGCACCGCCCGCTCTGTGGTGGCACCTTCGATCCACACCTCGGAAACATCGCTACGCGCGTGTCGCTTCAAGCTGTCGTGGATTGCCATGGCGATGTCATGGGCGGGGCGGGACCAGTTGAGATAGTCCAGCGGCAGGGCAACGATGAGCCGGCCATCCTCGTCTTGCGCCACCATCGGGCTGTGTTCGTCTCCGATTAGTTTCTCGATGGACGCGCGTCGCTCGTGGTATAGCGCCAGCAGTTCCGCGCTGCGGACATAAAAGCGCGTCTCCTCTCGGGATTGCACCTGCGCCGCTTTGTGCAGAAGCTGACCTGTATTGGCCACACCGTGCAAGCGCTCCATAGCCCGGACGAAACGTGTCTGGTCGCTGAGCGTAAAGTGTTTGTTGCCGAAGAACTCCTTGAGTTTGTCGGAATCGATACCCATGCGCCGGACCGCTTTTTCGTTGCGCAGGAGTAGGTCGATTGTTTTCGTATTCCAGACGAGTTCCTGGGTATCCTTTAGCAGCCCGACAGGAGCGGGCACATCCGGCAGAATCAAGTTGGCGGCAAACGAGCCCGCTGTCGCGGTCCACGCCATGCTTGTCAACTCGCTGCGTAGCATCGCATTGCGTGTATAGGGATCAACCCCAAGTCTCCGCGCCAGCCGGCGAAACTCCCGGTTAAAACCGATCGAACCTTTCAGATAATCCTGACCCTTGTCGATCCCTAGGTCAGTCGCTTCAAGGATTTTCTCTTTCGTCAGGCCTTGATTCTTCGCCTGCGCATCTTCGGGCTGTTTGCTCCCACTGTTGTCGTCATCGCCCTGGTACCATTCGCTGACCTTGTCGTAGGCATCCTCCGCCTGCCGCTTCGACCGCTTGAACAACCGCCCCAATCCCGACGGGATAGCCTTGGTGGTCTCCCACGGCTTATCCATGACCTCCTTGGCGGCGACGTAGCTACGGATGGCCGCGTCTGTCGCGGAGTCGGCGATGACTTCGGTTTTGCTCAGACGGCGTAAATCAGCGATGGCGTTGATATCGTGGATTCGCTCTCGCACCTCGTCGTCTCCGGCCGCGAGGAATTCCCCGTAGTGCGATTCGATAATGTAATAGTGGATGAAACCGCGCGCCACTACCTCATCCCGCACATTGTGGTAAGGACCGGTCAGTAGCGCCGCAGGCAAGATCTCAGCGGCGGATCGCAGAATGACTTCCGGTTCGAACTCGCTTGCCGGCGGCGTGGCCGGGCCCGGACTTTGGCAGCCGACCACCGATAATAGTAGCACTAGCGCGACCGCCCGGTCGGAGCCGGGCCGGATGCCGTGTGGCACGAGCCTGCCTGGGAATTTGTCGACATTGCGGTGGCGATAATCAGACATCTGAGTGGCTTCTCCTATGATCAGGCAGGACAATGAATAGCAGGCATGGTTCTCCACTTTCGAGGCAAGCGCAACCTTGTGGCGCTTGTTGCCACTCGGTGCTCCGACGATTTGACGAATTAAGTAGACAAAAAACCGGGTCTTATATTTCACCAACCTTAACTGGTGTGTTATTCATGGATTGATTCTGTTGACCTGAGCACTTCCGGCACAGGTCCATGGACACTATATCCCTGTTAATCAATTTCTCAAGTGGCGTGAACTGCATCAGAAAATGATCCGGACGACTGGTTAGGTTCGTTGACGGCCTAACCGCAAATATAGTTGAACGGCAGCAACGAGTATCGAACCGACTATCGTTGATAATCAATCCTCAGAAAACTGATGTTTCTTTCCGTAGGTCGGTAATGTGCCCAGAGTGTGTGAAAACTCAAAAACAAAATGGTCGGTGGTAAAACAATACGCACGTCCACCATTAACAGGGGAGCTATGGCGAGTAAAGGGCTCGCGTAAAGCAAATATACAACCAATGTGGGACGCCTTCCCAAGCACCTTAAAATTCGGCGACTTTTCACACAACCTCTGCCCGTTGCTGTCATTGGCGCTATTTTCTTGAGCTGGCGCTTTCGGCCATGACCCGTCATTCGTGCACCCAAAAAACATAATTTCACACGTCCGGTGACGGAAGTGTTCCAGACGTTTTCTATCAGGTGTTCTACGGAGAGATCGAAATGTAAGCCGTGATCTCGCTATTGATGTTTCACTGGATATGTGTCGGTTCTGTCTCTTGGATGTCGGACATCGCTATTTCGCTAGCCGAATAATCCCGCAGGCATCGCGCGCGCCCCCAGCGCAACCTTTTCTTAGTTCCGTCTCCTGGTCACAGTATGTATCTTCTTTCGTATGAATGATGAATGCACTCCCATCTGTATCGAACAGCGTAAGCCTTCCCGATGACAACGTGATTCGATTTGTCGTGGTTCTCATGGTCCCTTTACCGTCACGCACTACCAAATTTACCAAGTCGCCCATGTGGAAAGGATGATTGATATCTGTCGCCGGGGTTTGGGTTTGCGCGCTGTCTGGGCGCGTCTGACCAAAGGGACCGGGATCGTGATGGCCCTTTGCCGCACCGCAAGGCTCACAGGCACCGGTTTGATGGATATGGACGGCGTGCTTACCATCGCTCAAACCTTGCGTATTCATTTCAACCGTAACCACTTTTATGCCTTCTTTAGATTCTTGTTCCGTTAATACCGCTGTTCCGGATATCTTTGGATCGGTACAACCTTTAATATCCGCGGTCGCCCTGAGACCTGCTGCATATGCAGACGAGGTAACGATGAATGCACAAGCAGTCACGGCCAACCTCAAGATAAAGTCAGTACCCTTCTTCGGAGATGGTGTAGTCATAGCTGTTTGCCTCTGTTGGCTGAAAAACCTGTTTGTTATGCGTGGCGAATACTAACATACGCGTCCGCAATTGCATTGACATTGACATTGGTCAACCAGATTGCACACTTAGCACTATTCAAAAACCCAGATCGGCGGTTGAATTAAGGGTGTCCTAAATCTAGTGTTTAAGCCGCGTCATGGGCGGGTGTCTGGCCTCGTTCAACCGTGACTTTTCCTTCTCCGGCGTGCGCCGCTGCTTCGCAATCGCTCGTGCCAGATGGCACTTGGCACAGCTATGTTGCGCTTGAAACTATAGGCGTTTCAGGGCCATTTCTATCACATTTGTTGCGCGGAGCCAGTTTGGAAGAAATTTATATTGGGCTACGAAATTAGTTCGCGTGGTCGCATGAGAAATGCCCGCTTGCGGGCCTGATACCGGACGCTCGGGTTGATAAACTCGGATGACTGGAATGAGTCGTAAGCACCAGTTCGACCAGATTCTCCGACTGTCCGCAATGAGTAGAAGCACGCGTTCGTTTGAATGCAACGACTAGTCGAATTTGGACTTTGCAATGCCGCTGGGTACGTCCGCTATGGATGAGAACAGACGTTGAACCCTTTTTCCAGCGACCGGCGGCAACGGGTCGGACGAGGTTCTTTGTGATCTGACACACCCTCGAAGATCGAGTCTGATTTGTTATTCGTGAATACTAGGGGTACACGGGCTCGCGCGTGGGTAGCCGTGCCTGGTCAGGCGTTGCCCGTTACCTTAACGTCCTTACCCATGTGCTCGCGGGCGAAATCCACCATGCGCTTGAGCGATTTCTCGGCCTTTGCACGGATCTTTTCATCGATGACGACCTCGTTGTCGCCTGTTTCCAGCACATGGGCGAGGCGCGCCAGATCGTTCATCTTCATCCACGGGCAGTGACCACAGCTCTTGCAGGTAGCGCCCTCGCCTGCGGTCGGAGCCGGGATGAATATTTTTCGCGGCGCCGCTTCACGCATCTTGTGAAAGATGCCGTCTTCGGTGGCGACGATGAACAACTCATTACTCATTTCCTGGGCGGCCTTGATGATCTGGCTGGTCGAACCCACCCGATCCGCCAGCGCAATGACACCTGGCGGCGACTCTGGATGCACCAATACCGCGGCAGCGGGGTACAAGGTTTTAAGTTGCGCTAGCGCCTCAGACTTGAATTCTTCGTGCACCACACACGAACCCTGCCACATGAGCATGTCGGCCCCGGTCATACGCTGCACGTAGTCACCCAAAAAACGATCCGGCGCCCACAGAATCTTCTCACCCCTTTGGTGCAGGTGCTCAGCAACTTTCAAGGCGATCGAGGATGTCACTACCCAGTCCGCACGTGCCTTCACTGCGGCACTGGTGTTCGCATAAACCACCACAGTGCGATCAGGATTCGCATCGCAGAACTTGGAAAATTCATCCGCCGGGCAGCCCAAATCCAGCGAACACTCGGCATCCCGTTCCACCACCAGAACCCGTTTATTTGGGCTTAGGATCTTTGCAGTCTCGCCCATAAAACGAACCCCGGCGACCACCACCGTGCTGGCGGGATGTTCGTAACCAAACCGCGCCATTTCCAATGAGTCGGATACAAATCCGCCGGTCTCGTCGGCCAGGTCCTGAAGCTCGCCGTCCACGTAGTAGTGAGCCACCAGTACCGCATCTTGTTCCTTGAGCAGATGTTTAATACGAGTGACTTGCACGTCATGCTCAATCTTGGGCAGATGCTCATGCTTGATCCCACGCGCTTGTAACGCAACGGTATCAATTTGCTGTTTCAGTTCTTCCGGTATCGTGTGCAAGGCAGTCACGGCGATCTCCTCACTTGATGTAATGGACCTTGCCGGGAGACTTGTAACGGTACAATCCGGCCGGACGATGGGACCCATCGCGACGTTTTCTCCCGGTATCCTCGATGCAATCAAGGGCGAGGATGCGCTTTCTAAAATTACGTTTGTCCAGCCTCTCACATAATATGGTTTCGTACACCCGTTGCAACTCGCTGAGCGTGAATTCCGTAGGTAACAACTGGAAGGCGATGGTCGAGTACTCCAACTTCGCTACCAACCGCCGGCGTGCCAGGGCGACAATATCTGCATGATCGAGATAGAGTTCGGGCATATCATCGATGGGGTACCAACGGACCTCCGGTGTGGGCCGGGCGTTTATTTCTTCCACGCGTCGCGGCGGCATCAAGGCATAGTAGGCCACCGTGATCACCCGCGATGCCGGATGCCGGTCCGGTCGGCCGAAGGTGTACAACTGCTCTAGATACACGTTGTCTACGCCGGTTTGCTGGGCCAGCGTATGTTCGGCGCTGCGGTCCAGGTGCTCCACCGGACCGACATAACCGCCAGGCAGTGCCCACGGCGCGGATGCCCCGTCGCGGGGAGGGTGACGGCGCAACAAGACCTGCAGCCCATCGTGCGCGATACCGAACACCACGATATCGGTGGACACGTGAACCAACCACGGGGCCGTGGACCTCAGCTCAGTAAGTGTGTTCATAACACGAAGTAGATTAGTGTATCTGATACACTATGTCAATACTTGGCGGTGTCACAACCCAGCCAGCGGGTGTCGCCCCACCCGCAACGGTCATGCGCCGCCGTTTTGGTGTATCCTACCGAGACTAAGTATGAGCGCATCGATCGCACTATTTCTGCACATGCTCGCCACCGTCGTTTGGGTCGGCGGTATGTTTTTCGCCTACATGTGTCTGCGGCCGGTTGCCGGCGAGATCTTGGAGCCACCCCTGCGACTGAGCCTCTGGACTAAGGTATTTGCCCGTTTTTTCCCCTGGGTGTGGGGCGCGGTGGCGATACTGTCGTTTACCGGTTCTTGGCTGTTGGTGCACATGGGTGGGTTCGCGTCGGTGGGCGGCTATGTACACATCATGTTGGGGTTGGGGGTGGTGATGATGGTGATATTCCTGTACGTCTTTTTCCGCCCCTACCGTCAACTGCGCGACGCGGTGGCCACTAACGACCTACAGACCGGCGGCAAACAACTTGGCCGCATCCGTACGTTCGTTGGCATCAACTTACTGCTTGGCATCATTGTAATTGCGGTGGTTCGTTTGTTGAGATGAATCAAAAACGAAACTTTTGAGCGAGCGCCGCCCGCATACTTCACCAAGGCGACACGGAAGAGAGCTACTGTTACTTGCAATGAGTCATTCTATGAATGACCGGAGTGACGCTGTGTGCCTGAGTACGCGCCTACCCCGGCCCTAGCCCGCATTGCTCACCAGACGGCAATTAACGTCAAGTCCGCGGGAGCATATAAGGCATTGAGCCAGAGTTACCGATTACAGGTGTTACGACATTCACGCCTATCCCGATCCCGCCTGGTTGTCGCCTTGTCCCCGCACAGCAGGGGAACAGCAGGGGAACTACGCGCCGCGCAAGTCCGGTCGCCAGCTTTCGGGGTCCTTGGGGCAATATGCGGGCGATGCATCAGTGCGGCTCCGGCGGTTTCTGATCCAACCTCGTTTGCGCAAGCGCCGATTGTAATTGCCGGTCCCAAAATTCCACCACGCGTTCCGGTGGTGACGACTCGGCAGGCACATCCGCCATCACACGTTTGATGTTCCAGCGTATGGATTCTTTAATGCTCAGCTTGACCCCGGTTCCGGTACTGTACATCCATCCCAATACCTGAAACGCGGGTTCATAATTTTTTCCAGCTAGCATTTTGACCCACTGCGACGCGCCATTGGGATCGGGATTGGGGCCAAAGATCAAACCGAGGCTCAGGTTGAATTGCGCGTCCTCGACGCCTTGAATCGCAGCCCGCCGCAGCCAACGCAGCCCTTCGACCTCGTCGCGGGGCACACCCGCACCATCGGCGTACGCAATGCCCAAGTTGTATTGAGCCTGAACATGACCTTTATCGGCTGCTTTGCGATACCACTCCACCGCTAACGCCAAGTCGCGTTGGATGCCCTCGCCCCAGTAGTACTGCTCCGCACGCGCAAATTCTTTTTCAGCCGTCAACAGTGAGGAGACGTTCTTTTTAAACGTCAACAAGGCGGAATGTTGCGGCACCGCGTGCAAACCGCGCTCGACCATGTCCTGCGCATCTTGGTAGCGTTTTGCCTCCGCCGATTCGCGGCTTTTGTCGAGAAAATATCGCGCAATATCGTCAAGCCCAGTCAGTGCCTGCGGATGATCGGTGGCGACACTTAAGACTTGACGATAAGTCTCAAGGGCATTGTCGCCTGCGGGATCGTCGACGCGTCCCTCGGTCATTTGTGTCTCGGCACGACTCAGCAGCACCTGCAATCGATTTGGCGGTCGTGGCCGGCTGCCAGGTTTTATCATTTTCCACGCCGGTGCCACCCCGTCGTCATCGTTAGCCGGCACTACCGACCTTTGGGGTGATTCGGTGGACGGGTCTGGCGCCTGGTCGGTCTCCGACACATCGATCGGAGGCGACTTCGCGGGAGGCTGCGGCGCTACCGGCGACGCCCTCGACACCGGTGATGGCTCCGGTAACTGGCCAGACTCAGAGCCGCGCTGTGCGACATTTGCCACCTTAGCATCCAACTGCATACGCAGTGCGGTATCCGGACTGGAGGCGGTACCTGAAGCGGACGCTGCCCCGGCTTCGGACCCCTGCTGCGCCGGCGCCGGCTGAGCTGAGTCTATCGACGTGGATTCCGGCTCTGAAACGTCTGCCAACTGCAACTCCGATGGCGGTCGTAGTAATGTGCGCAACCCCGCCGCGAACAGCAAAGCGACGAGCAGTACCCCAACGCCGCCAATAGTAAACCGCCGCAACTTGTTGCGTGACGTTGGGCCCGCCTGTGGTCCGGCAACGCTCGCTGCGCTTGGGATATTATCAGCATCTGCGCGTCGCACCGCGGACACGGCACCCTTGTTGCCACGCCGCACCTCGCGAAGAATGACATAGATCATGTCACTCAGTTTGTGACAATCTGAAACCCGCTGGTCCGGATCCTTGGCCATGGTTGCATTGACCAGGGGCTGTAAATGGCGATGCTCTGCGGGCAGATCTGGAATCGGATCGTTGACGTGGGCATACAGTAACGCGATGCTATCGCTGGTGCCGAAGGGAGGCCTTCCGGCCAACATCTCATAAAGGATGACACCTAGTGAATATAGATCAGATCGAGCATCAGTACCGCGGCCTTCCGCCTGTTCCGGGCTTATATAACGCGGTGTTCCGACGATGATGCCGGTCCGGGTGAGTCGGGTATCGGAGCCGATGGTCTTGGCGATACCAAAGTCGGTGAGCACGGGAACGCCGTTTTCACGAAACATGATGTTCTCCGGCTTGACGTCCCGGTGGACAATGCCGTTATCGTGGGCGCAGGCAAGCGCATTGGCCATTTGGCGTACGACATTGAGAACGGTGTTTTCCGGTATGGCGTCACGCAATTTGTCCCTCAGGCTGCCGCCGGACAAGTACTCCATGGCAATGTAGGTGTGATAATCCTCGGACGCGATATCAAAAATCGTAACGATGCTCGGATGATTGAGTTGCGCGACCATGCGTCCTTCGCCAATGAATCGCTCGGTAAAATTCGGCTCGGCGACCAGCACCGGCGACATCACCTTGAGCGCCACCTCGCGATCCAGGGATTCCTGCACCGCCAGGTAAACCGTGGCGATCCCACCACGGCCGATCTCGCGCTCGATTCGAAATCCTGGGATCCGTATGTGTGCGGCAGTCTTAGTATCGGACATACGACTTAATCAATGCGGACGACGGAGCGCACCAATATGACAGATACGTCTTATCATGCGGACTCGTATATTGCCCCAAGGATCCCGAAAGCTGGCGACCGGACTTGTCCTGCGCGAAGTTCCCCTGCTGGTCCCCTGCTGTGCGGGGACAAGCGCCGCGTTGGAGCGAAATGCATAGCCGTAGCTATGCGTTGAGTGAAGCGCCGGCGCAGGCGTTCGCGACCGAGCCAGCGCCGGGATAGTCCCGCCCTTAAGTCTTGCCGAGCCACCTGGATCACTGAATGTCGCCATTTCTTGAAAGAGACGCCGCGGGTATCCTCGGTGTATAACCATGAATAGGGGCGGGACGCCTTAGTACAATATACCGGCTACAAACATCCATGAAAAATAATACCGGCAAACTGACTGTAATTTCCACAACATGAAAAAATTAGCCTGGCAATTCTGGGTCGACCGAGGCGGTACGTTCACGGATGTGGTCGCGCTCGACCCTAATGGGAAAGTGATTACACACAAACTGCTGTCAGAGAATCAAGCGCGTTATTCCGATGCTGTACTCCAGGGAATCCGCGACGTCTTGGGGCTCAATGGCGCAGACCCGATTCCCACTGATCGCATCGATACGGTAAAAATGGGCACTACCGTAGCCACCAACGCGCTACTTGAGCGCAAAGGCGAGCCCTCGGTGCTGATTACCACGGTCGGATTTCGCGATGCACTGCGCATTGGGTACCAAAATCGTCCGGATATATTCGCGTTACAGATCCAACTGCCGGACATGCTCTACAGCCGGGTATTGGAAATCGATGAAAGAATTAGCGCCGAGGGGGAAATTTTGCGTCCACCGGATCTATCTGAGGTGCGCGGGCAACTCCAGGCGGTGTATGACCAGGGCATCCGCTCCATCGCAATAGTCTTCATGCACGGCTATCGCTATCCCGAACACGAGCGGGCGGTGGCGCAAGTTGCCGAGGAAATCGGCTTTACTCAGATCTCTGCTTCCCACGACGTCATCGCGTTGATGAAATTTGTCAGCCGTGGTGACACCACCATGGTAGACGCCTACTTGTCCCCGATTCTCAAGCGCTATGTCGCGAGTATCGCCAATGAGTTGATGGATACCCACTTGATGTTCATGCAATCCAATGGTGGCCTCACTGACGCGCGCACTTTTCGTGGCAAGGACAGTATCTTGTCCGGCCCTGCCGGGGGCGTGGTCGGCGCCGTGGCCACCGCTTTGGAGGCGGGATTCGGCAAGATCATCGGCTTTGATATGGGCGGTACGTCAACCGATGTATGCCATTTCGATGGTGAGTATGAGCGGGCACTGGAAACCCAGGTTGCCGGCGTGCGTTTGCGCGCCCCGATGTTGAATATCCATACCGTAGCCGCCGGCGGCGGTTCGATACTCCATTTTGACGGTTCCCGATTTCAGGTTGGCCCCGATTCGGCCGGCGCCAATCCCGGGCCGGCCAGTTATCGCCGCGGCGGCCCGCTGACGGTAACCGACTGCAACGTTATGGTGGGTAAGCTGCTACCGGAAAATTTCCCTCATGTGTTTGGTCCCGATGGCGACCTGCCGATAGACACCGAAGTAGTGCGCGAAGGATTTGCCGAGTTAGCCAGAGAAATCAACGATGCGACGGACGGACGCCGGACGCCGGAACAGGTTGCTCAGGGTTTTATCGACATAGCGGTAGAAAACATGGTGACGGCGATCAAACGCATCTCCATCCAACGCGGTTATAACGTCACCGAGTATACGCTCTGTTGCTTCGGCGGCGCTGGCGCCCAGCACGCCTGTCTGGTGGCAGATGCGCTGGGCATCAACCATGTTTTTATCCACCGCCATGCCAGCGTGCTGTCTGCCTATGGTATGGGTCTGGCCGACATCAGGGTGCTTCATGACCAGACCTTGGAAGTGACATTGAGCGAACCCCACGTCAGTGATGCGAAACAATTGTACGCAAACCTGATCGATCGCGGTTATTCGGACTTAAAACGTCAGGGTATCCGAAAACAGCAGTGTCAGATCCTGCGCAAAGCGATGATCCGCTACCAAGGCACCGACACCGCGTTGAACATTGATTTCGGTCCTGCCGAGTCCATGCAACGGGAGTTTGAAGCCGCCCATAGTCAAAGGTTCGGATTCGCCGATCCGTCCCGGGACCTGGTGATCGAGTCGATTTCCGTGGAACTGGTAGCCAGTCAACCTCGCCCTTCCCCCGATGTCCAAGCGCGATCTGCAGCGGGCGCAACGGAGTCCAAACGCTGGACCGAGATTTTCACGCATGGCGAATACCACCGGGCACCCATCTATCAACGTGACGCCTTGCATCGCGAACAAGTCATTTCAGGACCCGCTCTGATCATCGAACCCAACAGCACCATCGTCCTTGAGCCGGAATGGAACGCACAAATTAAGACGCCCGATGAGCTGGTATTGCGGCGGGAAAAGACGCGAAGGCACCGGAGGGATGTGGGCACCGACGTGGATCCGGTGATGTTGGAGATATTCAACAAGCTTTTCATGTCCATCGCCGAGCAGATGGGTTATACGCTGCAAAACACCAGTTATTCGGTAAACATGAAAGAACGGTTAGATTTCTCGTGCGCGATCTTCGACGACCGCGGTGATCTGATTTGCAACGCACCCCACATGCCGGTGCACCTTGGCTCAATGGGAGAAAGCGTGCGCAGTGTCATGCAGGCCAGGGGCAACGACATGCTCGCGGGCGACGTATACGTCCATAATGCTCCATACAACGGTGGCACGCACCTTCCGGACATCACCGTCATCACCCCAGTGTTCGACGGACAACGGCGTCAAATCCTGTTCTACGTCGCCGCACGGGGGCACCACGCGGATATCGGCGGAATCACACCGGGATCGATGCCACCAAACAGTCAACGGGTCGACGAAGAGGGCGCATTGATCGATAACTTTCTCCTCGTCCGCGATGGCAAGTTCCGCGAGCCGGAATTCCTGTCGCTGCTACGCGATAATCGCTACCCGGCGCGTAATCCATATCAGAATCTTGCCGATATCAAGGCTCAGATTGCCGCCAATCAAAAAGGCATCATTGAACTGGAGCGTCTAACGGACACCTACGGGCTGAAGACAGTGCACGCCTATATGCAACATATCCAGGACTACGCCGAGGAATCCGTACGCCGGGTGATCGATGTGCTGCAAAACGGCCGGTTCTCATGCCCCTTGGACGATGGCAGCGTCATTGTGGTGACGATTTCGATCGATCCGCAAACCCGCAGCGCGGACATCGATTTTTCCGGCACGTCCTCCCAGGTGACGACCAATTTCAACGCGCCGGCGGCTGTCTGCAAAGCAGCAGTCCTGTATGTTTTTCGCACCCTGGTGCAAGACGACATCCCGCTGAATGAAGGCTGTCTCAAACCACTGCGGATCAATATCCCAACCCATAGCCTGCTGAACCCTGATTATCCTGCGGCGGTGGTGGCGGGCAATGTGGAAACATCTCAATGCATCGTGGATACGCTATACGGGGCCTTGAACGTGTGCGCGGCCTCGCAAGGAACCATGAATAACTTCACCTTTGGCGACGACCGCTATCAGTACTATGAAACGATTTGCGGCGGTTCCGGCGCCGGCCGGTATTTTTCCGGTACTGATGCGATCCACAGCCATATGACCAACTCACGGTTAACGGATCCCGAAGTACTGGAATGGCGTTTTCCGGTACTCGTGGAGAGCTTTGGGATCCGGGCGGATAGCGGCGGTCACGGCCGGTTTAGGGGGGGTAACGGCGTGATAAGACGAATACGATTTCGCGCACCGATGTCGGTGTCTATCTTGTCGAATCGGCGAATAACAGCACCCTTTGGGATGGCCGGCGGGTCACCGGGTATGACCGGCAGCAACTACGTGGTAAGGGCCGATGGCCGCAGGGAGAACTTGGGGGGTTGCGCCCAGTTAACGGTATCGGCCGGTGATCTAGTGGTGATTGAAACCCCAGGGGGCGGAGGATTCGGGCCTAGTGATCAATAAATGCGAAAAAAAAGCCGCTAGCCGGCGAACCGGCTAGCGGCAGTAGATTTAAAACGGGAGAGGGATCCTCAGTCCCGCTTTCTTACGTTTACCTCCTACTTTTTTTTTTAGCTTTCCGTTTCGTCGCTTTCTTCTTCGTGGCCTTCTTCTTCACCTTCTTTTTGGCCTTTTTCTTAGTAGCCTTCTTTTTGGCCTTTTTCTTAGTAGCCTTCTTTTTGGCCTTTTTCTTAGTGGCCTTCTTTTTGGCCTTTTTCTTAGTGGCCTTCTTTTTGGCCTTTTTCTTAGTGGCCTTGCGCTTGGTCGCCTTCTTCTTCGTCGCCTTCTTCTTCGTTGCCTTGCGCTTGGTCGCCTTCTTCTTCGTTGCCTTACGTTTAGTCGCCTTCTTCTTAGCTCGTTTCTTTACTGCCATGACGCATCTCCTATCTATTAGGTTAGGAAAACGAGATTACGCTCACCAACGTGCCACCACACCACGATCTAACACCCTGAAATTACTAAGAAAATCAGGTTCAGAGCAAGTTGTGGAAAGATGGGAATGGAAACACGAGAGGTGAATGTGATGACCTAACCGGTGTTGCCACTCGGTTAGCATCATATGTCTCGTTGTTAAGGTAGCCAATATTTTAATGTTATCCCGCGTATAGGTTTCGTGTGCATCCTTACAATATTTTGGCATTCCAAATATGCCAACCAACGCTGACCTTAGCGGTGTCCTTATCAAACTTCGATTACTACCTATTCGAAGTTATGCGGAAAATATATTCACGCATGTACAAATGTCAAGCAAAAATACAACAAAACATAATTTATTATTGTTTTTTTACAACAGCATTTCTTTCCTGCTGCATCGCATTACAAAGTCCACAGCAACAAATCAATGCTGCTCGTCCGCCACGAAAAACTTTATAAACCGTCACTTTGTCATTGTTTATGCACGGCAATTCTTGACAAATATGCGGATCACAATACATCTAAACGCATTATTATTAGACGTATTATCGCTTATGCGTATTGGATTGCGTTGCAAAACGGTGAGTCCGATGTCTTAGCTTACAACACAACACTATTTCGCAACGCCGCTTGGCTACGTTGTCAGATGCCGGTATATGTCTGACACCTTTAGGGGCAATTTTCTCACCTCGTCGATCACCACGTAATTAACCACGCCATACATGCGTGGCAAATAATCATGGGCCTCGGTGTCAATGGCGATACAAAACGGATAAATGCCCTGATGCTTGGCTTCAATCAGGGCTTGCCGGGTATCTTCAATGCCATACTCTCCACGATAACCGTCGTAATCATCGGGTTTACCGTCCGATAAGGTAATCAGTAGCTTGGTCCGGGCCTCGATATCCGCCAGCAAACTACTCAAATGGCGAATGATGACGCCCATACGTGTGTAATCCTGTGGGCGAATTCCGGCGATTCGACGTTTTACGTGGTCGCCGTAGTGCTCGTCAAAACGCTTGATTCGATAGAGCTCACACCGCTTACGCGTCATTCCCGAAAATCCATAGATTGCATAGCGGTCACCCAGTATCTCCAACGCTTCACACAACAAAACCAGCGCTTCCCGTTCAGCATCATTGATCCATCCCTTGGTTGAACCGCTCATATCCACCATGAATATCACTGCCATATTGCGTTCCAGGTTTCGATGCTTTGTAAACAATCGTTCAGACATTTCCAATCCAACGTGCATATCGGCATACGCCTCGACGACCGCATTCAGGTCGATGTCATCACCGTGGATCTGTTTCTTGAGAATTCGATCCTCGCCGCGCAATGCCTCGAAGGTCTTCCGTAATCCCGATAGCAGGCCCGCATAGCGACGCAGCACCTCGTCCACGTAGCGCTCCTCACTGGGGTCGGGGTGTAGCTCAATCTCTCGCAACACACACCAATCCTTGCGGTAGTGTTGGCGGCGAAAATCCCACTCGTTGTACAACCAGGCACCCTTCTCGTGATATGCACCCTCCCAAACGCTCGCAGGTTGCTGACCTGTTCCAGGCGTGGGCTGGTAGGCTCCGTCGCCGGCAGCTACGAGGTATTCCTCTGGAATCTCGCCAAAGTCTTGCAGAATCGAGCCGGACAGCGCGCGAATTTCCTCAGGCGGCGAGACCGGTCGGCCGTCTACAGTCCATTCGATTTGGAGATCGTGTTGTCCATCCTGGGATGGTGGCCAAGTGGCTTGGAATCGTGGCGGTATCGAGGCTTGTTCGGCAGTGGCTGAGTGTTCCTCGAACTTGCGGTTGATGTGCCGCAAGCTCTGTTGGAACTTGTGTTTTTCCTGTTGCTGACGGAGGCGCATTACCGCCTCGGCGTTTTCGAGCAGCAATCTGCCCTGGAAACAAAATGGCGGTGGAAGACGGTCCTGTTTGGGATACAATTGTCGCAACGCGTGAATCGTATCACGAACCGTTGTTTCTGGCGCCGTTAGCCGGTTCACCGTGTCAGTCCAGCTTGATGGATAACTGATCTCCGCTTGCTCGCGCTGAAGCGCCATCATTTCCCGGTACAAGCCGGGTAGTCCACGTTCAATACACGCGTTGAGACGTGCGGTTTCCAGGATATGGAACAAGCGAGCCGCGCGTTCCGGATCTGCATAGCTGCCACATACATCAGTCAGGCTTACCAACTCCCCCGGCACACGAAATGTACCGAACCAGGTTTGCGCCCACAGATGTGAAACCATAGCCTTGTACAAGCCAAAGTTTTGCTGACGCGTACGAAACACAATCAGACGTTGCGGCAGGTAGAGATGCTCAGTGTCCGTGTAGACAACCTCATTTGCCTGCAGCTTGAGTTCACGGCCTGCGAGTCCGCGCACAAAATGCTCGAGTATTCCCACCACCTCGTCGAAATGTATGCCGAACTCTCGCAGGTGGAGATCCCTGGCGAATTGTTCAACGGCGTGAACGGTGGCGCAACCGGGATATAAACCTTGTTTGTCATACACGTCCATGAATCGGATGATCCATTTCTCGACCCCATCGAGATTCATCAGTTGAAGCGCCTCGGGGGCTTGGCTAGCAAATTGATAGCCCATCTCGGAATTGGTCCTGACGATCACGCCGACCCAATGAAGTATGAAGTCTTGTTGCTGACGGGAGAATGTTGACAAAGCCTGAGCCGGCGCTTCCGCGGTTCGCCGGCTCGACAAGACAGGATCGAGATATTCGTCTAGGTGTCCTTCCAGTTCGCCGAATGTGAGAGAACGTTTGGACATATGTGCTTGGGCTGATAACTGCAACGTGGAAAGTGTAAAGCCAAAATGATCGGCAAGTTTCCAGCGGCTTGTATTGTGTTATTTTACGACTTTACAGTTTCTGACTTTGCGTTTTATCAAAACAAGGAAGCCGAAAGTTCGTTCAGCGCGGACAACATTTCCGGATCGTCGGTAAGCGCCTCGGACACCGCACCCCGGCAAGCGGTGCCCGGATCAATACCGGAGACAATAAGTTTTGCCGCATGCACTAATAATCGCGTGCTGGCACCTTCGTCTAACCCGCTGCCTTTCAAATTGCGCGTCATACCTGCGTACTTCACTAACTTGTCAGCTCTATCTTCATCCAATCCCGATTCAGTTGTCACGATGGTCCGCTCCAGTTCCGCCGGCGGATAATCGAATTCTATGGCTACAAATCGCTGCCGAGTACTTTGCTTGAGATCCTTGAGCACGCTCTGATATCCAGGGTTGTATGAGATCCCTAGACAAAATTCCGGGGGCGCCTGCAACAATTCACCAGTCTTCTCCATTGGCAGTACCCGCCGGTCGTCGGCGAGCGGATGAATAACCACGGTCGTGTCCTTGCGGGCCTCGACAATCTCATCCAGGTAACAGATGCCCCCAACTCGCACCGCATGGGCCAGCGGACCGTTCACCCAACGGGTCTCACCGCCGATAATAAGATATCGCCCGACCAGGTCGGAGGCGGTAAGATCGTCATGGCAGGATACTGTGATCAATGGTCGGCGCAACCGCCACGCCATGTGCTCCATGAACCGTGTCTTACCGCAGCCGGTCGGCCCCTTTAACAAGATTGGAATTTGATTGGCGTACGCGGCTTCAAATAACTCGATTTCTTTGCCCTGCGGTTCGTAATAGGGCTGCTCGGTCACGAAGAACTCTTGTGTCTTAAACGCCTGGGTTTCCATTACTCTAATTGACATCTAGGTTGCGTAGCGCATGTCGGTACATGGTAACAACTTAGCTGTTGCGAGTGGACAGCGAAAATTAAATGTTACAATAGACACCCGTTCTAATGTAGTTCATACAGCTACTCTATCACTTCATACGAAAATTGTATCTGCGTGTAACGGCTCTAGATAGCGACAGCTAAGCGGAACACATATATCATTCGGTTCCGCCCCTGCGACCTGATCGTCGTACGCGGCGGATCTTGAGCAACGAGATCAAATGCCTACCGGAGGACGTAATCGATGACCGATGTGGTCGCAACCAATGAAACGATCTTGGTAGTGGGAGGCGGTATCAGTGGCCTGACTGCCGCGCTGGAAACAGCCGAGTGCGGTAAAGACGTGGTGCTGGTCGAGAAAAACCCTTCCGTTGGCGGACGAGTAGCGCAGCTTTATAAGTATTTTCCCAAGCTCTGTCGTCCAAGCTGTGGCCAGGAAATTAATCTGCGTCGGCTCAAGGCCAACAAAAGAATTCGGCTTTTGACCATGGCCGAGGTTACTAATGTGGAAGGCGCCGCTGGCAACTATGACGTCTCTATTACTATCCACCCGCGCTACGTAAACGAGAATTGCACTTCTTGTGGCGCCTGCGCAGAAGCGGTAGCGGTCGAGATCGACGATCCGTTCAATTACAACATGAAGAAGATCAAAGCCGCTTACTTACCCTATAACATGGCCTATCCGCAGCGCTATGTGATCGATCCGTCGATCATAGGCAGCGAAGACGCGAATAAAGCGAAAGCCGCTTGCAAGTACGACGCGATCGATCTCGACATGCAGGAACAGACGATTGAGATCAAAGTGGGCGCCGTGATTTGGGCCACCGGTTGGCGGCCCTATGATGCAGCCAAGATTCAACCCTATGGTTACGACCGGTATCCTAATGTGATCACCAGCGTCGAGTTCGAGCGCATGATGGATCCATTCGGTCCCACCGGCGGCAAGTTATTGCGTCCCTCCGACGGTAAAGAAGCGAAGAACATTGCCTTCATCCAGTGCGCTGGTTCACGAGACCGAAACCATCTGACGCATTGCTCGCGCATCTGCTGCATGGCTTCGCTTAAGCAATCAACCTATATTGGTGAACAATACGGCGATGACGCTGAGGCCAAGGCCACCATCTACTATATCGATATCCGCGCCATCGACCGGTTTGAGGATTTCTATAAAAAAGTCCAGGCGGATGAAAAAGTCCAATTTGTAAAGTCCAAAGTGGCTAACATCACCGAGAATCGAGACACCGGTGAAGTTGTGCTTCATGGTGTCGATACCGAGGGCTACCACCGCTACGACAATACCCACGACTTGTGCGTGCTCGCAATCGGTATGGAACCCAGCGTGAGAGCAGACCAGATTGCCGATAATGTTGCTGCTGATGCCGCCGGATTTATTCAAATGAATGGGGCCGGTGGGACCATATTCGGCGCCGGCTGCGCCACCAATGCCCTGGACGTCAACCGAGCGGTTCAGAGTGCGACAGCGGCGGCATTGCGCGCCATCCAAGTCGTCAACCGTGTATCGAGCGCGGAGGCCTGAAAGATGTCTGAAACTAAGACCGCGGCGTATATATGTAAGGGTTGTGGTATCGGCGACCGCTTAGATACCGAACAACTGGCTAAGATCGCGGAGAGTGAAGGTAAATGCTCCCTCGTTCGCCGGCACGATTTCCTATGCAACGCAGACGGCGTCAACACTATCCGCAATGACGTCGATAGCGAAGGCGTCACCCACGTCGTGATCGCAGCCTGCTCACGCCGCGCCAAGACCGATGCCTTCGGATTCGATGACGTGGCTCTCGGGCGCGCAAACCTACGTGAAGGAGTGATCTGGGTGCGTCCCGATACCGAAGAGGCCAGAGAAACCACCCAGGAGATGGCCGATGATTATCTGCGCATGGCGTGTGCGGAGATCCAGTACATGAAACAACCCGAAGCCAATCAGAACGCGGGCGCAAACAAACACATCCTGGTGGTGGGTGGTGGTGTCAGCGGTATGACCGCGGCCATCGAGGCATCCAAGGCCGGATACGGGGTGCTGCTGGTCGAAAAGACCGGTCAACTCGGCGGCTGGGCGGTGAAGCTGCACAAACGCGTACCCGATCGCGAGCCCTTTGCGGACCCACAAGATACCGGCGCCAGCGATCTAATAAAATCCGTCGACCACGATAAGAACATTACCGTGTTTTTGCATAGCTCGATTACCCGCACCAGCGGTGCCCCCGGGCAGTTCAGTATTGATATCAGCGCCGAAAGTGGTGAGACGGTAACCGAAAATGTGGGCAGTATTATCCAGGCCAGTGGTTTTTCCAATTACGATGCCAACCAGTTACCCGAGCTAGGCTACGGAAAGAGTCCGGATGTGGTCGATCAAGCCGGGCTCGAGCAATTAGCAAAACAGGCCGCAGACGGTCCCATCAAGCGGCCATCGGACGGTAAGGAAGTCGAGAGTGTCGTGTTTGTTCAATGCGCCGGGCAGCGTAGCGACAAAGCGGGCCATCTCCCCTATTGTTCCGGCCATTGCTGCAATACCAGCATCAAGCAAGCGATGTATTTCAAGGACTCAAACCCCAACGTCGATACTATGGTGATGTACGATGATCTGCGCACTCCGGGTAATGGCGAGGACTTTTATCGTTCTGCGCAAAGAAAGGGGGTCATTTTTACCAAGGGTAAGACGCAACAGGTAAGTCCCATCAATGGCCAGTTGGAAGTCAAGTTCCACGATATGATCCTGGGCGAAGAAGCGGTGGCAACAGCGGATCTGGTTGTATTGGCTACCGGTCAAGTCGCCAATTCAGGTGTCGACATCGAGCAAACGACAACACTAGACGTTGAGGATGAAGGCGCGGAATCTGAGTTACCCGCTGAGGACAACACCAGCGCGGTTGAAGTCCCGGTGGAATCTATTCTCAACCTCACTTATCGTCAGGGCGTTGACTTACCCCATCTGCGCCACGGCTTTAGCGACTCGCATTTCATTTGTTTTCCTTATGAAACTCGGCGTAGTGGCATCTATACCTGCGGCCCAGTACGGCGGCCAATGGACATTGCGCAAACGATGGAAGATGCCACCGGCGCCGCGCTCAAAGCTATTCAGGCAGTGGAGAACGCCGTGTTGGGGCGCGCTGCACACCCACGCTCCGGTGACTTGAGTTTCCCAACCTTCCGCCGCGAGGGATGTACCCAATGCAAGCGGTGCACGGTGGAATGCCCGTTCGGCGCCATTGATGAAGACGAACAACGTTATCCCGTATTCCATGAATCTCGATGCCGCCGTTGCGGAACCTGCATGGGGGCGTGCCCGGTACGGGTGATTTCATTCGAGAATTATTCCGTGGACACCGTTGGACAACAGGTCAAGACGGTGGACATGCCCGATGAATTCGATGAAAAGCCGCGAATTCTGGTGCTAGCCTGCGAGAACGACGCCTACCCGGCTTTGGATATGGCGGCCCAACAGGGCCTCGAGTACAGCCCATTCGTTCGCATCGTGCCGGTGCGCTGTCTCGGTTCGGTAAACACCATCTGGATCACCGACGCGCTGAACAGCGGTTATGACGGCGTCATGTTAATGGGCTGTAAAAAGGGCGATGATTACCAGTGCCATTTTGTGAAGGGCTCGGAACTGGCGCATTATCGGATGAGCAAGATCGACGACACATTGCAACAACTACAACTGGAGCCCGAGCGAGTGGAGACCCACGAGGTGGAAATCACCGACATCCAAAGAGTGCCGAGACTCATAAACGAGTACGCGGCCAAGATCGAAGAAATCGGTATGAACCCCTTCAAGGGCTTTTGAGCAGGAGAAACGTTATGAGCGATGTCAACACCGCGATGGTCCAGAAATACCGTAACGATTTCCTCAAAGAAGTCGAAGAAAACGTTGAAGAAGGCCATTGGGTGAAGATGTGTATGCAATGCGGCGTGTGTTCAGGCTCCTGTCCGTTCGGACCCGACTGGGCTCACCCACCGCAAGAGATCTTCATGATGATCCGCGCCGGTAAACGTGACGAGGTGTTGACTACCGAGTCAATGTGGATGTGTACGTCTTGCTACAACTGTATCGTTCGTTGTCCGCGAGAACTGCCGATAACCCATATCATGCATGGGCTGGCTAACTATGCCCACCGCCTGGGGATAGCACCGAAGATGAATCCGACGCGCCGTTTTTCAATAATATTTTGGAACAATATCACCAAGACCGGACGCGTCAACGAATTGGCGCTGTCGCTGAAATTATATTTCATGGATGGTTTCATGAGCGGTATCAAGAATGCGATGGCGATGGCGAGCGTCGGCATCGGCATGCTCAAGACAAAACGACTAAATCCATTCGCGCTCATTAATCACAAAGGCGTGAAGAATCCCAAACAGCTTCATGTTCTACTTAAGAAGGCTCGAGAGATTGAAGACCGGCGTAAGGGCATCGCCAGTTAACGGGAGTTCGTGATGGCCAAGAAAGAATATTCTTTTTATCCAGGCTGTAGTTCAGAACGCAAGGCCTCAGCCTCCAATTACATGGTATCAGTTAACGCGATGTGCGAAAAACTTGATATCAAGCTCAATGAGATCCCTGATTGGAATTGCTGCGGTGCCTCGATCGGCTACGCCGAGGGAGGAGAGTTACCACGTCATGTCATGAATGCGAGAAACATCGCATTATCCGAACAGAACAATCCTGGACAAGATATCGTCGCCACCTGCGCTGCGTGTTGGCTTGGCGCCAAAGAGACCGCTGATCGCCTCGATGCTTCCGAACAGCTACTCGCGGACACCAAGGAAGTCCTCAAAGAAGCGGGACTCGATATCCACCTGAAAAATGAGGCCCCGATTCGGCATATGGTTGAAGTCTTGATTGAAGACATCGGCTACGAAGGTATCAAACAACCGATGGTGAAATCCTTGGAGGGGATTAAATTTGCGGGATACGTCGGATGCCAGACAAATAGGCCGTTTGGTGTCGACGGCGAATCGTTTGAAAACCCCATGTATCTGGATAAGATGGTTGAAACCGTCGGCGGTGAAGCCATCACGGACTACGAAAGAAAGGTAACTTGCTGTGGCGGCGCTCTGGCGTTTTCGGAACCCGAAAAGAGCCAAAAACAAATCAAAGATATCATCGAGGCTGCCTACGACCAGGGCGCCGACATGATCGTAACGCCGTGCCCGGTATGTCAAATGAATGTCGAGGTGTATCAAGATCAAATCAATAAACACTATGGAACCAAATTCAATATTCCGGTGACATACTACAGCCAGTTGTTGGCGGTTGCTTACGGTGGCAGCGCCAAGGACGCGGGCCTCGACGGTAATATCATCCGTGCCAAACAGCTCGAGGAAATCGCGGCGAAATAATCGCCTTAGCCCACCGCTTACAGACAGTACGCCCCCATGGTTATTGGGGGCGTTGTATTTTCGGTCAGCGTAACCCATTGCTGTCCTCCTAACATAGGATGCGAGTGCTTGATGTCATTCAGAGCGAAGCGAGGAACCTCCCCGTGGTTGATGATGGCAGCGCGGTCAAGAGGGTGCGATCCCTCCGCGCTGCGCTCGTCGGGATGACCGCCATAAAAAGTTTGCCCACGACCTCGAGCCTTAGAGACTTTGTAGTTTGTGTTTCACGCTTTAAACTCTCCCCATGAATTCGGTGCGTGCGGTAACCATAGATCTCGACGATACCTTGTGGGCAATCGCCCCGGTAATCGTCCAGGCCGAGAAACGTATGTATGATCGGCTGACGGCAAACTGTCCGGCGGTGGCCAAGTCCTATAGCGTGGATGACCTGCGGGAGGTGCGTACCCAGATAGAACTGGATTTCCCGGAGTTGGAACACGATCTTACCGCGATGCGCAAACTGACCCTCGAGCGGGTGCTCCTGGAATGCGGTTATGACACGTCGCACGTGGAACCCGTATTCGCGGAGTTTATGCAGGCACGCAACGACGTTTCCCTGTTTCCAGACGTGATCCCGTCACTAGAGCAACTGTCAAAACGATTTCCCTTGGTTAGCATCAGCAATGGCAACGCTGATCTGAACCGAATCGGACTGCGCCGCTTTTTTACCGCCTGTGTGTCGGCAAGAGAGGTGGGGGTCGCCAAGCCCCATCCGAGGGTATTCCTGACCGCCTGCGACCGAGCCGGTTACCCGCCTGAACGCGTTATTCACATTGGAGACCATCCTCACCAAGATATCCTTGGTGCCGCTGAGGTGGGAATGAAAACTATCTGGATGAACCGGGAAGGACATATTTGGGATCACGAGCATCAACCGGACGCGGAGGTGTGCTCCCTGTCCGACGCTATGAAACTACTCGTGACCTGACAATACATAACTTAGGAGTATCAAATGTCGGAATTTTTGGTCGATTACGGTTTGTTTCTAGCCAAGACACTAACAATCGTCGTTGCGGTTGTTTTGATCATCGTTGTCAGTTTCGCGTTATCACGCCGGACCAGATCGTTAGAGAAGTTAGAGGTGAAAAACCTCAACGATAAATTCGAATCCATGCAGCAACTCTTGAAAAGCCAGACCCTGCCTAAAAAGCAATGGAAAAAACTTGCAAAGGAAACGAAAGCGAAAAAGAAGGCCGAACATAAGAAGAAAACAATAGAACAGCGTAAACAAATATACGTCCTTGATTTCCACGGCGATATCAAAGCTACAGCGGTGGCGTCGCTACGCGAAGAAATCACCGCCATCCTGACCATGGCGAGCAACGAAGACGAAGTCTTGGTTCGTTTGGAGAATAGCGGCGGCATAGTCCATGAACATGGTTTGGCCGCGTCTCAATTGGGTCGGCTGCGTGACGCAGATATCAACCTCACCGTATGCGTAGACAAGGTAGCCGCCAGCGGTGGCTATATGATGGCATGTGTCGCCAACAAAATCGTAACCGCTCCATTCGCGGTCATCGGATCAATTGGAGTACTGGCGCAATTGCCAAATTTTCATAATTTGCTGACCCGGCACGGCGTGGAATTTGAGCAGCAGACAGCCGGTGAATATAAGAGAACGATCACTATGTTCGGCAAGAACACTGAAAAAGAACGCAGCAAACTTCGCGAACAGATCGAGGAGATGCATGATCTTTTCAAGGACTTCGTTGCCAAGCACCGGCCTCAGTTGGATCTAAAACAGGTCGCTACCGGGGAATATTGGTATGGAACCAAGGCACTGAACTTGAATCTCGTTGACGAACTAATAACCAGTGATGATTATCTGCTCGCAGCCAGGGACCGCGCAGATATTTATGAAATCTCGTACACGGCAAAGAAAACGGTCACCGAGAAACTGCTGTCCAGCGTTGAAGTGGTGTTGGAACGGTTTGGACTGGGGAGAATGTAATAGTCGAACGTATCGAAAACGGTCAGCGGCGAAAGGTCATCAGTTTCTGGCCGCTGAGCTGAATCACGTCAAACAGGATCTGTGCCGCCTCTGTGCGCAGGATGTCGTTGTCTTCCTTATCCTTATCCTCATCCGCAACATCATTCTCGGATAACTGATCGCGTTTTAACGGCGCCAAACCGCGGGAAACTCGATACAGATTTAACCGTTCGAGGCGGTCCTGCTCTATACGATCTCGACTCGCTACGCGTTCTGACTCCAGCAAACTGACAGTCTTCTTTTCCCGCGCTTGCTTGGCCGCTTCTGCTTCTGATAACAAGTACTTAAACCCCGACTTAGCCTGTGCCCGCGTGTGATGCCGAAGCTTGGCTTCGTCGATTACTTTGTCGCTGATCTCGGCCGCTACATAACGCGCCGGCCGTATCGACGCCCACGGTAGGGCGTTCTCCAAGGCCCGCTCACCCTGCTTCTGGACGTCGATAGCTGTCGGGAATACGATGTCAGGAATGACGCCACGGTGCTGCGTGCTGTCGCCATTGATGCGAAAGAACTGCGCGATGGTAAATTTCAATTGCCCCAGCCCAGCCACCTTGGCGAAACGATCCAGGTTGATTAAGCGCTGCACAGTTCCCTTGCCATAGGTAGGTTCACCAATGACGATTCCTCGACGATAATCCTGAATTGCTCCGGCGAAAATTTCTGAGGCGGAGGCGCTCTGGCGGTCAACCAGTACCGCTAGCGGTCCGGCATAGGCAATAGCTGGGTCTGGATCGTCATTAATACTGATACGTCCAGCGGAATCCCTGACTTGCACGATGGGGCCGGCACGGATAAACAGGCCTGTTAACTCGGTCGCCTCTGCCAGCGACCCACCACCATTGCCGCGAAGGTCGATCAGAATACCGCGGACGTTGTCCTCTTCTAGTTCACGGAGCAAACGCCGCACATCACGCGTCGTGCTGCGAAAACTTCTCTCACCTTGTTCGCGGGCTTCAAAATCGGTGTAGAAGGTCGGCACACGGATCACTCCAATTCTTGCCGTGCCGCGGGAAGTCGGCAGTTTGATTATCTCTTTCTTCGCTGCCTGTTCTTCCAACTTAATCGTGTTTCTCACCAAGGTGATTGTTTTCGTCGCACCATCCGGCGATGTGGCCTTGGGCAGAATTTCGAGACGAACCACTGTCCCCTTTGGACCGCGAATCAAATCCACTACATCGGGTAAACGCCAACCGATGACATCGACGATTGCATCGTTTGCTTGCGCCACACCCGTAATTCTGTCATCGACTTGAAGCAGTCCACTTTGATCAGCCGGGCCACCGGTAATAATCCGGCGGACCACTGTAAATTCGTTTTCCGACTGCAACGCCGCTCCGATACCCTCTAGGGAGAGACTCATACGAATCTTGAAATTCTCGGAGGCACGCCGATCGAAATAGGAGGTGTGCGGTTCGATCGAGGCCGTGTAGGCGTTAATGAAAGTCTGATATACGTCTTCGCTGGTGAATTGACTAACGCGATCAAACAACCGGCGATAGCGCTTTTCCAAGGTTTCGGAAATTTCTGTACCGGGCTTGCCAGCCAAGCGCAAACCAAGCGAATCGTTCTTTACTCTTTTACGCCAAATTTCACTAAGCTCAGCAACATTCTTTGCCCATGTCATCTCGCTGCGATCCAGCACGAATTCTTCGTCGATTTTATAATCAAAATCCCGCTCCAATAGCTCGACCGCATAATTAATCCGCTCTTTCAGCCGCTGTCGCAGGACCTTGAAGATCTCGAAAGCAGGATCCAATTCAGTGTCGCGAATTGCGTCATCAAGCTGGTAACGGTACTTTTCAAAGCCGTCGATATCGGAGCCCAGGAAATAGCTGCGATTCGGATCGAGAGACGCCAGATATCGTTCAAATATTGCATCGGACAGTTCGTCATCAAGCTGGCGCTTTCGATAATGATAGCGACGGATAAACTGGTTAATGATCTCAGTTGCTTTGCGATGCTCGGGGGTGGCGACTAGACGATCCACGCTTACCGGGTTGACTTTGGCGTCGGCGACGCCGCACCACGCCCAGATAGCCAGGACTATTATGGATGACAGTTTTATCCGCATTACCAACCGCTGTTTAAAATACTACAGCACCCCCAACCGCACCTGGCCCGATGCGGGCAAGGCAAGATAATAGATAATAGACCAGAGGGCGTGTTGACCGCCAGCGACACGCCCCGAATTGTGGCTAAAAGCCTTAACTCTATGAAACTTATAACAAAATATATCTGTTCCTGGCCCATAGTACACTCCTTCGCCGGCCGCCAAGGTGACCGGTTTGTTTGACCCACACATCCAGCCCATATACCCGTGACCGGATACGAGCAAAATAAACAACGCCTGGTTCGGCAGATCCGTGCCCAGGGGCGGAACATTCGCCTAGACAAGCGGACATCCAACCTGTTTCGCGACCGCGAGCCCCGCCCTGAGACGCGGCTCGATGTCTCTGCATTCAATCACGTAATAAAGGTCGACGGTGATAACGAATGGGTAGAAGTCGAGGGCATGGCAACGTTTCAAGACTTGGTTCATGCGACGTTAACGCACGGTGTGATGCCAGCGGTGGTGCCCCAACTGAAATCGATCACCATCGGCGGCGCGGTGGCCGGAATCGGCATTGAATCAACATCGTTCAAGCATGGCTTGGTGCATGAAAATGTCTTGGAAATGGAGGTATTAACTGGTAACGGCGATATCATTACTTGCACACCGGACAATGAACACCGGGATTTGTACCTTGGGTTTCCCAACTCCTATGGAACTCTAGGCTATGTATTGAAGCTCAAAGTCAGAACGATACCAGTCAAGCGGTTCGTCAAACTTCAGCATCATCAATACCAGGACGCAGATTCCTACTTTGATGACGTGGACCGCTGGACACAAAAAGACATCGATTTTATGGACGGTACTGCATTCTCGCCGACGGAGCTGTATCTTTCTATCGGCACATTCATCGATGAAGCCCCTTTTACCAGTGATTATACTTTCGAGAATATTTACTACCGTTCCATCCGTGACAAACGCGTCGATTACTTGACCACTCATGATTACATCTGGCGCTGGGACACCGATTGGTTCTGGTGTTCCAAGAATGTGTTCGCGCAGCACCCGTTGATACGGCGCATCTATGGCCGTAGTCGCCTGAATTCCGTGTTTTATACGCAACTTATGCGCTGGAACGCAAAATACGGAGTGACCCAATTCGCCCGTCGGCTGACAGGGACCTATGGGGAAACTGTGATTCAGGATGTGGATATACCGATACAACGGGCATCGGAATTTTTGGAATATTTTGATCGTGAGATAGGTATTCGGCCGGTATGGATATGCCCGTTCAAGGCTGCCAGCCGGGACCAAGGGTTCTCACTGTATGCAACGGACCCGGAGATGGTCTATGTCAACTTTGGATTCTGGGACGTGGTGCGGGGACATGAAAAGCGCCCGGAAGGCTTTTTCAATCGCAAGGTGGAAGCAAAGGTGGAGGAATTGGGCGGCATCAAGTCTCTGTACTCGGATTCGTTTTACACTCGCGATAAATTTTGGGAACTGTATAACAAATCAGCCTATGATGCCTTGAAAACCAAGTACGATAACTCCGGACGATTCAAAGATTTGTATCAGAAATGCGTCCAGCGGCAATAAGACTCCTAAAATTCTCCGGGGTTGACGCAATCACCGGTGTTTATGAAAAAACCGCAATGCCGGGTCTGCGAATCGTTTGTCATCGCCCAAGGGTTGTAGGCTATCACCGTTTAATGATTTCCAGACGAGCCTGTACGTCTCACACCGCGATCCGGTGACACCGACTAATTACCAACGTATTTGGGACATAGTCGCCCAGATTCCGTACGGGCGGGTCGCGACCTATGGGCAAATCGCGCGCCTCGCGGGTTTGGGGCAACGCGCGCGCTTAGTGGGTTATGCGTTGCATCACTCACCAATCGAAATCGAATTGGCGTGGCATCGCGTCATTAATGCGCATGGCAAGCTTTCGTTTCCTCAGCGCAGCAAACGCTACCGCCGCCAACAGCTAACGTTGGAAGCCGAGGGAATCGTATTTAATAACGGCCGAGTTGACCTCGACAGATACCGCTGGCGTCCCACTACCGAGGAGTTTCCGGATGAGTACTTCGAACACGAATGAGGCTTACAATCACCTACCATCGGCTGTGTGTATCCCGGCTCTTGTTGTTGACGTATAAGTCTGCGGCTTATGCGCGTGCAGTGGGCAATGCCGGTACGCGCCAATTGCTCGATTCCCAATGCGTAGTCATACCGAGCCCGGATTGTCGTCGCCTCGTCCTCGCCTTGTCCCCGCACAGCAGGGGAACAGCACGCAGGGCAAGCGGCTAACGCCTCGGCACGACACTTTTACATTGTCATTCCGAACGCAGTGAGGAATCTCACCGTGTTGGATGCCGGCGGCAACTTTGAGAAGGGTGAGATCCTTCGGCTTAACGCCTCAGGATGACAAAAAATACTTCGTCATGTACCAGGGTGAGATCCTTTCCTGCGCTTGTCCCCGCCTTGCCCCCACCTTGTCCCCGCACAGCAGGGGAACAGCAGGGAACCACCCGCCCCCGGTCCCTCGCCAGCATCGGGGGTACTTGTGCAATATACGGGCTAGCTGTACTTTAGGTTGATGAAAATCGGAACCTGCCGATTTCTCGAAAAAGACCATGTGTTCGTCGCCGACGGCGACCTTGCCTGTCTCCCCGCCCTGGACCCGGCCGTGAACTACACCGGCTATGCAAGCATGTTGAACGTGGTTGGTGCTGGCAGCGCGGCGTGGGGAGATATTGCCCAATGGGTTAAGTCGGCGCCGGAAACAGCTAAGGTAGCGATACGGGACTTGGAGCTATTGGCGCCGATACCCCGGCCCACGAAAAATATCATGTGTCTGGGCTGGAACTACCGTGAGCATGTGTCCGAGTCAGCCGACGCCTCACGACGTAACGCGGAACTACCCAAGCACCCGATCGTCTTTACTAAATCGGCTTCCAGTGTCACCGGGCCATACGCCGACATTCCTTATGACGAGTCGGTATCGCGGGAAATCGACTGGGAAGTGGAGTTAGGCGTGGTGATCGGAACGCCGGCCCACAAGCTCACACAACAACAAGCGCTTGCCTGCATATTCGGCTATACCGTGATCAATGATATCTCGGCGCGTGATTTACAGTTCCGCCATGAGCAGTTTTTCATTGGCAAAAGCCTCCCCGGCGCATGTCCCATGGGACCGTGGATCGTGACCGCCGATGAGATTGCGGATCCGCAAAATCTGGACCTACGATGTCGTGTCAACAACGATATCAAGCAGGAATCAAACACCCGTTACATGATCTTCGATGTGGCAACAATCATAGCGACCTTGTCCCGAAGTATGGTCCTGGAACCGGGTGATGTTATCGCCACCGGCACCCCAAGCGGCGTGGGATTTGCTCAAAAACCGCCGCGGTATCTAGTTCCCGGCGATATCGTGGAATGTGAGGTGGCCGGAATTGGTAAGATCCGCAACCGGATCGCCGGTTAACACGAAACCGGCGCTACCGCCGGTCCAGCAGTAAGTCTTTGGCCTGATTAATCTTGGCAGCAAGATAGGTTGATCCACCGCGATCGGGGTGGAGCTTCTGCATTAAACGGCGGTGGGCATCGATGATTTGCTCGCGCGTTGCATCGTCCGCAATACCGAGCACCGCACATGCCTCTTGGCGGGACATCTGACTGCCGGATGGCGGATGGGCAGTTTGCGATGCCCCGGGGGCAACCTGCTCGCGCCACTCTTCACCATGCGTGCGATCGAGATAGGCCTGCAATAATTCCGCCGACTCCGCATCTTCCCGGTGGCATTCTTCGAATAAGCTTATCAGTTGCGCCTCGGAAAGCTCGGCAAGTCGTTTACCGACGAACTGACCCTCTAGCACCACACCGTCTAATTCACCGCTGTCGTGATCCAAGCTCATGCGTAGATAACGCGATTCCACCTGCGACCTGCCGCCACTGCCCGCCGCGCCGGGCCCCACAGTCCCTGCTCGTGCAGCGCGTGTGTTTTGAACCAAGGTGTAGATTTGACTCAAAATTGGAACGTAACGGAGCAAAGAAAACAGGCGGCCTAAAAACGGAACGGCGGAGGCCACCAGGGCGAATAACCAGTGTAAACGACCCATTGCCGCCAATAACAACACCGCGATTACCGCGCCCCAAACCGCCCCGCGCCGCAGGTATCGGGCTACTTTTTTCGGATCCTCCTTGAGAATCCAATGGACCAGCAACGCCGCCCCCGCGACCACAATGAACAATATCAGCAGACGAAGAATCATGTGTTAGCCCGTATATTGCAACAAGGATTCCGGATGATAGCGAAGGGATCGGGCGTCTGGACGCCGCGCTGGAACGAAATGCATAGCCGTAGCTATGGATTGAGTGAAGCGCAAGTCCAGGTGTTCGAGACCGAGCCAGGGCCGGGATAGTCCCGCGACTATTCTCTCTAACATAAACGAGAAACTCATATGTTGTCGTTTCATCAAAGTGACGCTGCGGAGCTCTTAGCTGGATACCATGAATAGTCGCGGGACGCCTTGGTGCAATATACGGCTTATTTCCGCTTACCGATCTGGTGCACCAGCCGGCGCACAGGACCCGCTTTGTCCTTGCTAAAATCCTGCAGGGCGCGGTGTCCGCCTGCTGCATACACCGCCACTGCGCTCAACAATTCCTTGAGCTGCTGTGGGCTATCGGCGTCAAACGGACAACAGGCACCATTGCTCAGGCGCGCAATCTGTTCGAAGGCCTGCGCGGCCCGCTGGTCATGCCCTTCATGAAATAGAAACGCGGGCACGCCAAGTAATCCCATTTCTCCAGCGATTTGACTAAGTTGATCTACATCTTCCTCGACACAGTCCCCGACGAACACCAAGGCGTGTACCTTTTGCTTCTTGGTTTCCTTGATTGCGTGCTTGAGCACCTTGCGAATCTGGGTCACGCCCCCCAAGCAAAATACCGCCGTCATCCGCTTGAGGAGGTCCTGTGATCGCTCGTACCAGGGACTGTGACTGAACTCTCCATATCCACGATAAAAACACAACTGAATCTCCAGCCCGCCCAGAGACGCCGTTTCGGTGAACATCTGGGTTTGAATATTTGTTGCTCGATCCCAAGTCGGTTGCCGACTCGCGGTGGCGTCCAACGCGAAAATCAGCCGACCCCGGTGACCCGCTGGCTTCACCACCGGCGCGCTTGCCACCTGGTCGAGAAATGCGGCAATCTTGGCCTCAGAGGACTTTGTCGGTAGACGGCTATCTTTGGCCATCTTCAGTTCACCAACGAACGGAATTGACGATTTATGTCGTTAACCCGCCTCAGCACCCGGTCGCGCTGCCTAGGTGTTAATGAACGGTCAATCATCACAATCATGTCACTGATAATGTCCCATGTTTTTTCGATCTTATTACCTAGTTGGGGGCTGATGTCGTCCTGCTCAACCCACCAACGGTTCAGAAACCGCGCCAGCCGATCACTGGGAACCGCCTCCCGCAACATATCTAGAATCGCCTGTTGTTGCCGAACGCGGTAGTCATACCAATCTTCATAGGTGTTGGGGATGGCACCGCTGAGGCGCGTTATCAAGCGCTCCTGGGCGATTGTTAATGTGCCGGTCCAACGTTCGAGACGACGAACTATTTGCTTTGCCCGTCGTGACTTGCGGCGATCCTCGGAAAACACCAGATACTTGGCATAATAGCGCTGATTCGCGGCATCCAGCTTGCGCGATAAGTGCTCTATCTGCGCCGATTTTAACTGCGCCAATACCGGCGCCACCACCGCCACCGTCTTGCGCGTGGTCGCCGCATACAGCTCGACGATCAAATCGAGTATTTTCCCAGTTTCTGCTTCGCTAAGTCCGTCTTGACCATATTCATCGACTTTTTCCAATAATTCAATGAATCGTGGTAGTTCCTCACGCCGGTGCTCATCGAGACGAGTTTGCAGTTCGGGTTTTAAATATTCTTTTTGCGTGGTAGTTAGATCCAGATATTCATCCATGTAGCGGAATAGAATTCGATCCGCTTTTGAATAAACGGCCTTGATGGTACTGCATGCCACCAACGCCCCGACACTCAATATAATCAGCAATACAAATACACTGCGGAACACTGAGCGATATACTTGAATCTTAGACATAGTAATACTCGACTGTAAGGTACGACAATTATCCAAAGAATGTATGTAATTACCATACAAAATCACCACTCATTGAAACATGTTGTCCCTCATTTGGCTGGGCTTTTTTCTCGTAGCTTTTATAACCACACTGTATCAGTGGCTGATCTTTGACGACCCGCATATCTTTGCAAAGGTCGTCAGCGCCAGCTTCGATATGGCCAAACTCGGCGTGGAAATCGCGATCGGACTAATCGGTGTGTTGTGTCTGTGGTTAGGCTTTTTCCAGATAGCCGAGCGCGCCGGCTTGATCCAGACCCTTGCAAGATGGCTGAGCCCCCTGTTTCACCATTTAATGCCCGAGATACCGAAAGGACACCCCGCCGTGGGCTCGGTGACCATGAACTTGGCGGCCAATGTCTTGGGACTCGACAATGCAGCGACGCCGATGGGCCTGAAAGCGATGCAGGATTTACAGTCATTGAATACGACACCAGACACTGCGACCAATGCTCAAATCCTATTCTTGGTGCTCAACACATCTTCGGTCACGTTGTTGCCGGTTACGATCTTTCTGTATCGCACCCAGCAAGGCGCTGCCGATCCCACCGCAGTGTTTATTCCCATTCTCTTGGCGACATCGGCATCCACGCTGGTCGGTCTGCTGTTGGTGTCATGGATACAAAGACTAAAGTTGTGGCACCCGGTGGTGCTGGCTTACTTCGCCGCGTTCGCGCTGATCATGGCGTTGTTCATCACCTATCTGGGCGGACTCAGCCCGGCATCCTTGAGCGAACAATCAAGCCTTATCGGCAACTTAGTGTTACTCAGTGTCATAGCCACATTTCTAATCATGGGCTGGTATCGGAACATAAACGTGTATGAGGCATTCATAGACGGAGCCAAACAGGGATTCGAAGTATGTGTCAAGCTGATCCCTTTTCTCGTCGGCATGCTCGTCGCCATCGGTATGTTGCGAGCAAGTGGCGCATTGGACATGTTATTGACAATGCTGAGATTGCTAATTGAGTGGCTGGGTATCAACACCGATTTCGTGCCCGCGGTGCCTACTGCACTCATGAAACCGCTGAGCGGCAGCGGCGCGCGCGCGATGATGTTGGAGACGATGAACACCTATGGCGTGGACTCGTTTCCCGCCACCGTGTCGGCGATTGTACAGGGCAGCACCGAGACGACGTTCTACGTGCTGGCGGTATACTTTGGCAGTGTCGGCATTCGTCGGGTTCGACACGCAGTGACGTGCGGCTTGATCGCCGACCTCACCGGCGTCATCACAGCGATTGCCGTGGGCTACTGGTTTTTTCACTGATGCCCAGTCAGTCAGTTATACGTTCGACTCATCCTCTCCCAACTGTTCTGGCGTAACCTTGGGCGTGAAGTACGCGTCCCCGGCATCAATGTTGATCGTATGTCCATCCCCGTCAACCAGCGCTTGCTCGTAGTCATTCCAGCCACGCAGGCCGGTCTTTAGGGACCATACATTCTTGTAACCCATCAACTTCATAGTGTGGGCGGCAAGCAAGCTTCGGTTTCCCGAGCGGCACACTACAACAATTTCTCGTGCGCGGGCCGTTACTAAATCCGGAATGGTTTCTTCATAACCGTATTCACATGCGGTCTCGAGAATGCCGCGGGGCACGAGTACCGAACCTTCGATATGCATCGCCTCAAATTCATAAGGTTCACGCACATCCAAGATTAGCGGTCCCGATTCTCTTTTTAGTTTATCGCCAAGATCCCAAGGCAAGATCTCTTTCACCTCGTCTTGAACCGATCTAAGTAAATCATTGAATCTCTTCATTGTCAGGAGTACTGATCCGTCCCCCAAACATCAGGTTCGCGTTTCAGCGTCAGCTGTTGAATAATACGGATTATATGTTCTAACCCTAGTCATAGGTAACAATGATCGAGCAACGCATAAACGTCGGGGTTATCGGCGCCGGCGCCAATACACGCAAGATGCACATCCCCGGCCTGCAGGCCATCGACGGTGTCGAGATCGTCAGCGTTTGTAACCGTAGCGTAAGGTCTGGGAAACAGGTGGCGGACGAGTTCGGGATCCCGCAGGTGCACGGTTCGTGGCGGGAAGTGATCGACGATCCCAACATCGACGCCATCGTCATCGGCACCTGGCCCTACATGCACAAGATATTGACTTGCGCCGCACTGGATGCGGGAAAACATGTGTTGTGCGAGGCGCGCATGGCGATGAACGCCGCCGAGGCACGCGTCATGTGGGAGACCAGCAAAGCGCATCCGTCGTCGGTTGCGCAGATCGTACCGTCACCTTTCACCCTGCCCTTTGATCAGACTATTCAGGAGATAATCCGCGATCCACTATTGGGCGAGCTCATAGCGATTGATATGCGTCACGCGACCGGTGCGTTCCCCGATTACGATTCCCCGATGACGTGGCGGCAAGATGTCCAGTTCAGTGGTCGCAACATAATGATGATGGGCATTTGGTATGAAGCCTTGGCTCGCTGGGTCGGACATGCATGCAGTGTGTTTGCGCGGTGTAAACAGGTAGTGAAGCTGCGCACCGCCGCCGACGGTACGCGTGCAGTGGGGGTTCGGGTGCCGGATCATGTCGATATCATCGCCGACATGGACTGTGGCGCTCAGGCGCGCATGCAGTTTAGCGCCGTGCTCGGCTTGGTGCAGCCTACCGCCGAGATGTGGATATTCGGCACCCAGGGCACGTTGCGGTTGGACGGCGTGGAACAAAGGCTTTATCGCGGGATCCGAGGTGATCAAGCATTGACCGAGGTCGATATACCCGCAAAGTCACGCGGTCAGTGGCGGGTGGAGGAAGAGTTCGTCAACGCCATACGCGGTGTTGAAACTGTCAAGCTGACGACGTTCCACGAAGGCGTACGCTACATGGAGTTTACCGAAGCGGTGTCATTGAGCGCGGCTTCCGGCAAAACCATTGTCTGCCGGTAGCGGCGCGAAACACGTTACGTCAACCTACTTATGAGTACCGGTATCTCGTAAAGCGCATGTGAACGAGCATAGATCGTGGGCACTGAGCAGTTCTTGGGCCGAGACCGGTGTCTCCAGCGGGCACAAACCGACCGAGGCTGCGAGTTGTCCGACCAACTCGGCCGGTTTTCCGCCGCGAGTACGGAACATCCCGACCGATTCGGAACCGTCGCGCTTGGACATCCGATTGCCATTGTCGTCTGTCATTAGCGGTACATGCCAGTAATGTGGCGCCGGCAAGTCTAATGCACTGAGCAACGCTAATTGCCGTGGTGTGGATTCACGCAGGTCAACGCCACGCACAACGTCGGTGACGCCCATTAATGCATCATCAATCACCACTGCGAACTGGTATGCAAACACGCCATCTGATCGCCGCACCACGAAATCTCCGACATCGTGGCTGAGGTCCTGAATGATCGAATCCGTGACCACGTCCTTGACCTCAATCCGCCCGGCTCCGACTCGGTACCGCAGTGTGGCCGACCGTCTACCGTTCTTCCCGAAAGCCAATTCTTGTTCGCGACACGTGCCTGGATATATAGGGCCGTCAGATCCATGAGGCGCGCTGGCCGCCTGCTGAATGTCCTTGCGGGAACAGAAACAAGGAAAGATCGTGTGCGCATCTTGTAACCGGGATAACGCCGCCGCATAGATGCTATCCCGAGCCGATTGTTCGTAGGGACCGGTTTTGCCACCGACGTCCGGTCCTTCATCCCAATCGAGGCCCATCCAACGCAGATCATCGATGATCTGTGCGGCGCAACCCGGCCGCATCCTGGGTCGATCCAGGTCTTCCATGCGCATGACAAATCGTCCCCCAGCTAATCGTGCCTGCAGCCATGCCAACAACGCGGTACGCGCATTTCCCAGGTGTAAGGGGCCCGATGGACTGGGTGCATAGCGGCCACCGGGTGCCCGATCTCGCAGGCGCAGGGCCTGATCCAACATTCGCTCGTACTCAGTGGTCATGCAACGACGATGAGGCGATAGCCAAGTTCCACCTATTGCTGCGGCCTGTGCCGGCCCTACCGCGGCAACATCAACGCAATCGGGAAACCCATCCGGCGGAATATCGTACCAACTGGCGTGAGTGCGGCACACATGTAGCGGGATAAGCGCATGTTCGGGCACAAAATGTCGCCCCGGGCATTGATCGAATTCGTCATTCTAAACAAACTGTTAGCTCTTATTGCCGCGGTCTTGATGCACTATACGGGCGGCCTGTTATCAACTTTGATTATAGTGCGGATAGCGTTTAATTGACCCATATCTCCCGCAACTGCCGGCAAATCCCACCTAACCCGGGAACTTGAGCATCGCTGAGTGCTTGACGGCAGCGGGTAAGCGCAGATCGTTGTTGCGTCTTCAAGAATCCGTTTCGCCGTGCCATGCATGTCGCAGTCAAACAGCGTCTAAATCCATGTTCGGAACGTGTTTCCCTGGCAAGACGCGGGTTAAGCCCATCGGGCATTAGTGTGGAATTAAAAAAAGGCGCGGGACAACAATGTCCCGCGCCCACCGACATAATACAACCTGCTGGATTACTTGGAATTCTCAACCATGTAAGCGACGGCCTCTTTGACCTGATCATCGCTCAGATTTGCAAAGCCTCCCTTGGGCGGCATGTAGCCGGCCTTGCCTTGATAACCTTTAATCGCATGCTCCACCATTGTATCCATACCTTGAGCAACACGGTCTTTCCACGCAGCGCTATCGCCGACTTTCGGCGCGCCGGCTACGCCTGCCACATGACAGGCCGCACAAGACGCATCGTAGGTTGCCTTACCGTCGGCGATGACGTTGAACGATGCCAGCACAATGGCCAGCGCGCTCCCCACAAACAGCAATTTACGCATAAGATTTTCCTCTTTTAGTTCATCGGTTAAGGGATTGCTTTATTTCTTCTCAGGCTGTGGCTTTATCTCTTGCATCTGCCTCATCCATTGATCCATGAAGTTCATTTGAGACTGGGACGGGGGTGCAGGCTGATTGAAATAAGGGGTCATGGCGCCCGGACTGGTCATAGACGGGTTGACCATCCCCATCGGATTTGTCATCGGTGTCATGGGATTCATCATGCCCGTCATGGGGTTCATCATGCTGGTCATGGGATTCATCATGCCC
>CALZGZ010000106.1 GCA_945787105.1 uncultured Gammaproteobacteria bacterium | reverse complement strand
CCCCATCACCCAACACACCCCTAAACCCAGGCGACGAAGATGGCCGTACTTCCTCGCGGGAGCCGTTGTGGCGATCATACTATGCTATCCCGTCGTGGGGAACGTGCTGCTCAATACCGGCGTCCTCGAGAACATAATCAGCAAAAAGCCTGAGAAGCTCAAAATACAATGGGCCAGTGCGTGGACCCTGCTGCCGGGACGCATCAACGTCGAGGGCCTCAAGCTTGACATACATAGCAGGAGTAATCGCATTCAACTCGACTTTGACGAGGCAGTTGTCGATCTGAGCTTGCGTGAGTTGCTCGAACGGAGGGTGGACATAGGTTACGCCGATATCCGTGGTTTTAAGTTCTCCCTCGCCAAACGTCCCAAACTACCAGCAAGCAGCGCTACCGAAAACAAGCCAGCGCAGCAGACCCTAACTCCACCGGAAGCCGCGTCATCAACCAACATAAAGACAACCGCAGGTGAATCGAAGCAAAGCAAACCGCCGTGGGTGATACAACTGAAAAACGTTTCCGCCACCGATGTACGATCCATCCAGGTCAACGAACTACATATAACTGGGTACGGTACGCTTCGGGACTACGCCATGCGTCTGGTGACGAAGGGCGGACCGTTGCGCATCGATGGGCTCAACCTCGACATGAAGATAGACGTGTCCACCGAATCCGCCGATGAGGGCGCAAAATACGCGCAGCTGCGGACCGCACTGCAGCTCGCGGAAAACGTGCCCAAGCAAAACAAGGGCAAAAAACTCCTCCGGTTCATTTCCGGGCGGCTCGAGGTACAGGGCGACGCCAGCAGCCTCAAAATCTTGAGCGCGCTGCTCGGCGACGAGTACAAGCTAAACTTTTCCGGTAACGGGAAATTAGATGTGCTTGTCTTACTAGAGGCCGGTGAGTTGCTGCACGGCAGCAGAATATACTTCAACTCGGATCAGTTCGAGACCGGTTTCTTGACTTTTCGTGCCAGCGGCGGCGGAGAAATCATCGGCAGCGTGAACCAGGACAATAAAGAACCCGTATCGTTCAAGATCAAAGTGCGTGAGTTCAAACTGCAACGAAGCGGCATCCCCACACCCTATATGGAGGGTGCCGATCTGTTCGTTGAGCTGTCAGGTACGCGTTTCTTTCTGCACCAGGGCATGGAGGGCGAGCAACTATTCGTGAATTTCCCTGGCGCAACAGTCCGCGACCTGACCGACTACAATCGATTCATTCCTGAGCAAGCCAATGTACGGATCCTGTCGGGCACGGGCAAGCTGCGCGGGACCATGTTGTTTCTCGGGGATATCGGTAATGCCAACCTGGATCTGACCGGAACAGATGTCCTGTTGGATGTGAATGGCAACAGAATCGGCACCGATTTGCGTCTGGTCACGAACTTGGCGGACGGTAGTTATGGAAAAAAGAGCTACAACCTTAGCGGGACCCACTTTCGAATGGAGGACACTCAGCTGGTTGTAGAAAAAGAAACGACCAAAAGCGGATGGTGGGGCGAAATAGAGATCACCAAAGGCGACCTGATGTGGTCGCAGCCCATTAATATCGATGCCGTAATGCGAATCAAGATGCGCGATTCGGAACCGCTTATCGCGCTGCTCCGGGATACCAATAAACGCAAGTCCCTGCTTGACAGGGTCATGACTGTCAAAGACGTGAACGGCACGCTCGGGATACAAACCAGTGCGGACAAGATCCTTCTGGACCCGATATTGATCAACGGCAAGGGGTTGGAAGTAATTTCTAAACTGGATGTGCTGAAGGATTCAATTAATGGCGCGCTCTATGTCAAACTACTTGGCGTACCGGTCAATTTCGAAATCAAAGACAACAAAGCTAAATTCAAAGGGCTTGGGGGCAAGAAGAAGGTTATAAAAAAGCTCAACCGGAAGTCCTCAGGGACCGGATCCCAGGCGCCGAATTAGTGCCGAACCAGTTCGATGCGCGGGGAAAGTATACGTAATTCAATTTTCAATGCAGAGAGTTGCGTACACTATCCCCGGAATCCTGGTCGTGGTCTCCTGCTAAAGGGTGTCTTTACCGTAGGCGGTTGGTGTTATCCGTCATAGACTAGCCCCGTCTCGACCGCCAACATGGCTAGCCGTTTGTCCCGAGTCCAAAGCCGAGCGGGAGCAGCTAGCGAAACTGCGGCCAAAAGATGGGCATCGATGTAGCCGATTCCCCGGCCCATCAATTCGTGCTGCTCAATGAAAAACAGCACCTCCTCATCGGTGGCAACCGCAACCCGAGATAGATTGGAAATCAGGGACAACACTTCGCTTCGATTGTGCAGGTTGCCGCAAGCGATCTCACCAACCACGTACGGATGGGTCAGTGCGTGAGAGCCATCCAATAGCCGGACTAATTCATCAACTCCCCTGCGCAGATGATCGACCCAGACTGAGGTGTCGACCAGGATCACGCTGGATCGGGACGCCGACGCGGAACTCTTTTCAACTGTGGCTCGCTCGCCCCCAAGCGGGCCAGCCGGCGCGCGCTCTCACGCTCGATCAACGCCTTCAAACCTTCCCGCAACAGCACCGCTTTCTCAGATACCCCAGTGATACGCTGCGCCTCGCTCAGCAATTTGTCATCGATATTCACAGTGGTTCTCACAGGCATTCCTTGAAACGCGATTGCAAACATCAAAATTATACATCAAATGGTGCGAATTATGATGCAATTCCCGGGGGCAGTTTACCTAATTATTGGTCTTAGGACCTGGTTTACGTCTACGCAAGCGCCTCCCAGTAATATTTT